>NZ_JBBDQW010000076.1:6416-19923 GCF_040905785.1 Tistlia sp. | reverse complement strand
CGCCGACTGGGTGCGCGGGCTGGCGCGGTTGATCTCGTCGGCCATCAGCAGCTGGGCGAAGACCGGCCCGGGGATGAACCGGAAGGCGCGGCCGCCGCCCTCCTGCTCCTCCAGCACCTCGGAGCCGAGGATGTCGGCCGGCATCAGGTCCGGCGTGCATTGAACGCGGCGGTCCTCGAGCCCGAAGATCGTGCCCAGGGTCTCGACCAGTCGCGTCTTGGCCAGGCCCGGGACGCCGATCAGCAGGGCGTGACCGCCGGCGATCAGAGTGATCAGCGTCTGGTCGACCACGGCCTGCTGTCCGAAGATGACGTGGCCGATGCTCGTGCGCACGGATTTGAGCCGGCGGCCGAGGCTCTCGATCTCCTCGGCGAGCTTTTCGGGATCCGCGCCTTTTGCAGTTTCGAGTGTCGTCACCAGATTGTCCCTATCGGTTCAGCGGTCCGGCACATCGACGGTCCGGCACGAGAAAGGTGCGACGCCCATGGGCGACGAAGCAAGCGAGGGCACTGCCGCTTCTCAAATGATAGGAGACGGCGGGGCCCCTGACGAGGGGGGGCGGATCGAGGACCTGCCCTCCTGCGGCAATTTCGACCTGCGCATCGCCGCGGACGGTACCTGGTTCTACCGAGGCTCGCCGATCGGCCGGCAGCGCCTGGTCAAGCTGTTCTCGACCGTGCTGCGCCGCGAGGAGGACGGGCGGTACTGGCTGGTGACCCCCGTGGAGCGGGGCCTGATCGAGGTCGAGGACGCGCCTTTCGTCGCCGTTGAACTTTCCGTGAACGACCAGGGCCCGGACCAGGTCGTGGCCTTGCGCACCAATCTCGACGACTGGGTCGAGGTCGGGCCGGAGGCGCCGCTGCGCGTCGAGCAGGATGTCGATACCGGTGAGCCCCGGCCCTACGTGCTGGTGCGCGACGGCCTGGAGGCGAGACTTCTGCGCAATGTCTACTATCATCTCGTCGAAGCGGCCGAGCCGCACAGAGTCGCCGATCGGGAACGCCTGGGCGTATGGAGCAAGGGCAGATTTTTTCCGCTGGACGGGCCGGACCCGGCGTCCTGACCGCCGAGGCGCTGGCGCGCCGGCTGGCCGGCAGCGTGCCCGGGCGGCGCGCCGCGCCCGGCGAGCAGTTCCCCGCGGACGCCAGCGCGGTGCCGCGGGGCGACCACGAGCTCAACCCGGAGCTCTACGAGCCGATGCGCCGGCTGCGCCACGCCGCCGTGCTGCTGCCACTGATCGAGCGGCGGGGCGGCCTGCAGGTGATCCTGACGCGCCGTTCCCAGCATCTCGCCGACCACAAGGGCCAGATCGCCTTTCCTGGCGGCCGCATCGACCCGGGCGACCCCGCCCCCCGCGACGCGGCCCTGCGCGAGGCCGAGGAGGAGATCGCCCTCAGGCGCGACCGGGTCGAGGTGCTCGGCGAGCTCGACACCTACGTCACCCGCACCGGCTACCAGATCCACCCCTTTGTCGGCCTGGTCCGCCCTCCGGTCACGCTGGTGCCGGAGCCCCTGGAGGTCGACGAGATCTTCGAGGTTCCGCTGACCTTCCTGCTCGAGCCGGGCAGCCGCCAGACCCACAGCCGGGAGTGGCAGGGCATGACGCGGCGCTTCTATGTCTACCCCTACCGCGACTACTACATCTGGGGCGCCACCGCCGGGATCCTCAATAACCTCACCGAGCTGCTGGTCGAAGGATAGCCTGTTGCTGCGCAAGCTGCTGACCGTCGTGCTGCCGATCGCCCTGCCTTTCCTGGTGTGGGCCGCCTACGTCTGGGCGGCGCGCTGGAAGGCCAACCGCAAGGCGACCGGCGCGCCGCTGCCGAGCTGGGCCAATCCGCCCTGGGGCTGGCTGATCCTGGCCGGTGCCCTGCTTGTCGCCGCCTCGCTGATCGCGGCGCGCTTCCTTGCCGACGGCGACATCCTGGTGCCGCGCGGCTGAGCTGGCCGGGGCGGCGCCGTTTCCTCGCGGAGCGCGCGCGCTCTACACTGCCGCGCCATGGAGACGACGCTGCCGCCCCAGCCCTGGATGACCGCGCCCGCGACCCGCGCGGTGGTCGAGGCCCTGCAGGCCGAGGGCACCGGCGTGCGCTTCGTCGGCGGCTGTGTGCGCGACGCGCTGGCCGGCCGGGAGATTCGCGACGTCGACCTGGCGACGCCCGACGCGCCGGAGCAGGTCATGGCGCTGCTGGCCCGCGCCGGGCTGAAGGCGGTGCCGACCGGTCTCGCGCACGGGACGGTCACCGCCGTCTCGGGGCACCGGCCCTTCGAGATCACCACGCTGCGCCACGACGTCGAGAGCTTCGGCCGCCACGCCCGCGTCGCCTTCACCGACGACTGGCGGGCCGACGCGGCACGCCGCGACTTCACCATCAACGCGCTCTCGCTGGAGCCCACGGGGCGCCTGCACGACTACTTCGACGGCGTCGCCGACCTGGCGGCCGGGCGCGTGCGCTTCGTCGGCGAGGCCCGCCAGCGCATCGCCGAGGACTACCTGCGCCTGCTGCGCTTCTTCCGCTTCTTCGCCTTCTACGGCCGCGGCGAGGCGGATCGCGAGGCCCTGGCCGCCGCCGCCGAGGCGGCGCCGCAGCTGACGCGGCTGTCCGGGGAGCGCGTCCGCGCCGAGCTGTTCCGCCTGCTCGAGGCGCCGGACCCGGTGCCGGTGCTGGGGCTGATGGGCGAGCACCGAATCCTCGCCGCCGAGCTGCCGGAGGCCGGCGACCCGGCGCCGGTGGCGCGCCTGCTGCCGCTCGAGGGCGCGGGCGCGCCCGACCCGCTGCTGCGCCTCGCCGCCTGGCTGGAGACCGACGCCGCCGGCGCCGAGGCGGTGGCCGAGCGCCTGAAGCTCTCGAACGCCGCGCGCCGACGCCTGGTCCTGCTGCTCGCGCCGCCGCTCGCCGTCGATCCCGGCGACTCGCGCGAGCGCCTGCGCGTCGCCTGCTACCGGCTCGGCGCGGAGCGGGTCGCCGACCTGCTGCGCCTGGCGGCGGCGCGCGGCGGCGGCACGGCGGGCCTGGAGGCCGCGCTCGCGGTGGCCGAGGCCTGGGTGCCGGCGGCGGCGCCGGTCAGGGGCCGCGACCTCGCCCGCCTGGGCGTGCCGCCGGGGCCGGAGATGGGGCGGCTGCTGGAGGCGCTGGAGGCCCGCTGGATCGCCAGCGACTTCACGCTGGACCGGGCCGCGCTGCTCACCGAGGCCGAGCGATCGAGGGCGCAGGGCTCGCCCTGACGCCTCGCTAGGGCCAGGCTGCGAGCGGCGGCAGCGACATCAGGATCGCCTCGACGTTGCCGCCGGTCATCAGGCCGAACTTGGTGCCGCGGTCGTAGAGCAGGTTGAACTCGACGTAGCGGCCGCGGCGGAACAGCTGGTGCCGGCGCTGCTGCTCGGTCCAGGGCGTCTCGAAATGGCGGCGCACCAGCCGTGGGTAGACCTCCAAGAAGGCCTCGCCGACCGAGCGGGTGAAGGCGAAGTCCTGTTCCCAGTCGCCGCCGAAGGGATTCTTCTCCGCCAGGCCGGCGCCCAGGTAGTCGTAGAAGATGCCGCCGACGCCGCGCGGCTCGCCGCGATGGCGGATCATGAAGTAGTCGTCGCACCAGGCCTTGAAGTGCGGGTGCCAGCCGGGGTGCTGGGCGTCGCAGGCGGCCTTGAGGGCGCCGTGGAAGTCGGCCGTGTCCGCCGCGTCGGGAAACATGGGGTTGAGGTCGGCGCCGCCGCCGAACCAGCCGCGGGTCGTGACGATGTGGCGGGTGTTCATGTGCACCGCCGGGACCAGCGGGCTCTGCAGGTGCGCGACCAGGGAGATGCCGCAGGCCCAGAAGCGCGGATCGGTCTCGGCGCCGGGGATCTGGCCGGCGAACTCGGGCGAGAAGCGGCCATGGACGGTCGAGACATTGACCCCGACCTTCTCGAACACCCGGCCGTGCATCAGCGCCATGGTGCCGCCGCCGCCGGGCGTGCCGTCCGCCTCCACGCGCGGCCAGTCCTTGCGCTCGAAGCGGCCGGGCGGCAGCTCGGCGAAGCGTGCCGCGTTCTCGCCCGAGAGCTCGTCCTCGAGCCGCTCGAACTCGGCGCAGATGCGGTCCCGAAGCGTGTGGAACCAGGTCTCGGCCCGGGTCTTGCGCTCCTCCAGGGCGGCGGGGGCGCTCTCGGCTTCCGCGTCGGTCTTCGGCGAATCGGTCATGGCGCCAGCTTCGGGAAGCCCTGCGTCTGGCGCAAGGCCTCGCCGAGCACCAGGGCGGCGGCCGTCGCGATGTTGAGCGAGCGCGCGCCCGCGACCAACGGCACGGCGAGACGCAGGTCGGCCTCCCGGTGGACCGATTCGGGGACGCCGGCCGACTCGCGGCCGAGCAGCAGGATGTCGTCGGCGGCGAAGTCGACCTCGAGGTGGCCGAGCGTCGCCTTGGTCGTCAGCAGCAGCAGGCGTTGCGGCCGGGCCGCGCGGAAGGCCGCCCAGTCGCGGTGCCGCTCGAAGCTGGCGATCGCCAGGTAGTCCATGCCGGCGCGCCTGAGGCGCTTGTCGTCGAAGAAGAAGCCGCAGGGCTCGATGATGTCGACGCCGACGCCGAGGCAGGCGCCGAGCCGCAGGATCGCGCCGGCGTTCTGCGGAATGTCGGGCTGGTAGAGGGCGAGACGCATGCTGCTTCCGGATCGGCGGGGCGCAGGTAGGCGGCCCGGCCGGATCGAGATCCCGTCCGCTCGGGGCTCGAACGGCCGGGTCGCGCCGACGAGCCGGCCTTGCCTTGGCCGCGGACTTTCCTCTATATGCCCGGCACGACGCAAGCGACGGCCGGCCTTGGTGGGCGGGTCGTGGCGTGCCGATGCGTCTACCTGCCACAATGTCCAGGCGCAGCCCTGCGCTATGGTCGGTGGGGAGGCGGGGGGAACCATTCGTCGGCGCGAGCCCGCGCCGCGGAGCCAGGACTACGAGGGACCGAGAATCGTCATGGCTGAGATCGCGAAGCCCGCGCACGGGAGCGGCGGCGACCACGACGGCGAGACACGCCGCGACTTCCTTATCCTCGCCGCCGGCGCGATGACCGTCGTCGGCGGTGCCGCGGCGGTCTGGCCGCTGATCGACGCCCTGAACCCGGCCGCCGACGTGCTGGCGCTGGCCTCCATCGAGGTCGACGTCTCGCCGGTCGAGGTCGGGCAGGCGATCACCGTGACCTGGCGCGGCAAGCCGGTCTTCATCCGCCACCGCACCGCCGAGGAGATCGAGGAGGCCCGCGCCGTCCCGATGGAGGACCTGATCGATCCCGCGACCGACGAGTCGCGCGTGGTCGAGGCGCCCTGGCTGGTCATGGTCGGCATCTGCACGCACCTGGGCTGCGTGCCCCTGGGCCAGAAGCCGAGCGAGCCGAAGGGCGAGTACGGCGGCTGGTTCTGCCCCTGCCACGGCTCCCACTACGACACCTCCGGCCGCATCCGGAAGGGTCCGGCGCCGCTCAACCTCGTCGTGCCGGAGTATGCCTTCGACGACGAGACCACGATCACCATCGGCTAGGGGCGGCGACCATGTCTTTCCAGACCAAGAACCCGGTGATCCGCTGGATCGAGTACCGGATGCCGGTGTTCAGCTTCCTCGACCATGCCGTCGGCTCCGGCTACCCGACGCCGAAGAACCTCAACTACTTCTGGAACTTCGGCTCCCTGGCCGGCATCGTCCTGGTGATCATGATCGCCACGGGCGTGCTGCTGGCGATGCAGTACACGCCGCACGTCGACTACGCCTTCACGTCGGTCGAGCGGATCATGCGCGACGTCAACTACGGGTGGCTGATCCGCTACATCCACATGAACGGCGCCAGCTTCTTCTTCATCGTCGTCTACATCCACGTTTTCCGCGGCCTCTACTACGGCTCCTACAAGGCGCCGCGCGAGCTGCTCTGGATGCTCGGCCTGGTCATCCTGCTGCTGATGATGGCGACCGCCTTCATGGGCTACGTGCTGCCCTGGGGCCAGATGTCCTTCTGGGGCGCCACGGTCATCACCAACCTGTTCTCGGCGATCCCGCTGGTCGGCGAGAGCATCGTGACCTGGCTGTGGGGCGGCTTCTCGGTCGCCAACCCGACGCTGAACCGCTTCTTCGCCCTGCACTTCCTGCTGCCCTTCGTCATCGTCGCGGTCGTCGTGCTGCACATCTGGGCGCTGCACCGCTTCGGCTCGAACAACCCCCTCGGCATCGACGTCAAGGGTCCGCAGGACACGATCCCCTTCCATCCCTACTACACGGCGAAGGACTACCTCGGCCTGGGCGTCTTCCTGATCATCTTCGCCGCGGTCGTCTTCTTCGCGCCCAACTACATGGGCCACGCCGACAACTACATCGAGGCCAACCCGCTCTCGACGCCGGCGCACATCGTGCCCGAATGGTACTTCCTGCCGTTCTACGCGATGCTGCGCGCGGTCACCTTCGACATCGCCATCCCCTTCACCGGCGTGGTCCTGATCGACGCCAAGCTGGGCGGCGTGATCGCGATGTTCGGCTCGATCCTGATCCTCTTCCTGCTGCCCTGGCTCGACACCTCGCCGGTGCGCAGCTCCAAGTTCCGGCCCCTTTACAAGTGGTTCTTCTGGGTCCTGGTGCTCGATTCCGTGCTGCTCGGCTACGTCGGCTCGCAGCCGCCGGAGGAGCCCTGGGTCACCGTCGGGCAGTTCGCGACCCTCTACTACTTCCTGCACTTCCTGGTCCTGCTGCCGCTCCTCGGCAAGCTGGAGCGGCCGAAGCCGCTGCCGGCCTCGATCGGCAAGCCGGTGCTCGGGGGCTCGGGCCCGGTCCACGCCTCGGGCACAGCAAAGCCGATGGAGAAGGCCTGATGCGCAAGCCGGTTGCCACCTTCGCTCTCGCCGCCGCGCTCGCCCTCGGCGGGCTGGCGGCAGGCCCGCTCGGCAGCGCCCGCGCGGCCGGGGAAGTGTCGGTGCCCAGCAGGGACTGGTCTTTCGACGGCCTGTTCGGCGCCTTCGACCCGGCGGCCATGCAGCGCGGCCTGCAGGTCTACAAGGATGTCTGCGCGTCCTGCCACGGCCTGCGCTTCGTCGCCTTCCGCAACCTGCAGGCGCTCGGCTACGACGCCGACCAGGTCGCGGCCATCGCCGCCGACTTCGAGGTCGAGGACGGTCCGGACGGCGAGGGCGAGATGTTCATGCGCCCGGCCGTCGGCTCCGACACCTGGCCGTCGCCCTTCCCCAACGAACAGGCCGCCCGCGTCGCCAACGGCGGCGCCTATCCGCCGGACCTGTCGCTGATCGTCGAGGCGCGCGGCGGTGGCGCGGACTACCTGCACCATCTGCTGATCGGCTACACCGACCCGCCGGCCGACCTCGAGGTGCCGCCGGGCCAGTACTACAACGATTATTTCCCGGGCAACCTGATCGCGATGCCGCCGCCGCTCATGGAGGGCATCATCGAGTACGCCGACGGCACGCCGGCGACGCCCGAGCAGATGGCTGCCGACGTCACCACCTTCCTGGCCTGGGCGGCCGAGCCGCAGCTGGTCGAGCGCAAGCGGATGGGCATCAAGGTGATCCTGTTCCTGCTGGTGCTGACCGGCCTGCTCTACGCCGTCAAGCGCAAGGTCTGGAGCGACGTACCGCACTGACCCCGGGGGTGGCCGTCCTGCATCGCCCCGCCGCGGATCGCTAAGGTCGTCGGCTGTGACAGGAGGGGAGTCATCTTGGCGAAGCGCGAGCCCGGCACGCCGCCGGTGATCGGCGTCATCGGCGGCAGCGGCGTCTACGACATCGCGGGCCTGACCGACGTCGAGTGGCGCCGCCTCGACTCGCCCTTCGGCAGGCCCTCGGACGAGCTGCTGTTCGGGCGGCTGAACGGCCAGCAACTGGTCTTCCTGCCGCGCCACGGCCGCGGCCACGCTCATTCGCCCAGCAGCATCGACTACCGCGCCAACATCGACGCGCTGAAGCGCGCCGGCGTCACCGAGATCCTCTCGGTCTCGGCGGTCGGCTCGCTCAAGGCGGAGCTGCCGCCGGGCAGCTTCGTCCTCGTCGACCAGTTCATCGACCGCACCTTCGCCCGCGAGAAGTCCTTCTTCGGCGAGGGGCTGGTCGCCCATGTCTCCATGGCCCACCCGACCTGCCACCGGCTGGGCCGCGCGCTCGCCGCCTCCTGCGCCGAGCTCGGCATCGCCCATCAGGTCGGCGGCGTCTATCTGACGATGGAGGGGCCGCAGTTCTCGACCAAGGCGGAATCGGCGCTCTACCGGTCCTGGGGCTGCGATGTCATCGGCATGACCAACATGCCCGAGGCCAAGCTCGCCCGCGAGGCGGAGCTCTGCTACGCGACCGTCGCCATGGTCACCGACTACGACTGCTGGCACCCCGAGCACGACCACGTCACCGTCGACCGTATCGTCGCGGTCCTGCTCGACAACGCCGAGCGCGCCCGCCGACTGGTCGCCGGCACCGTGCCGAAGCTCGCCGGCCGGGCCCAGGCCTGCGACGCCGGCTGCCACCGCGCGCTCGACGCCGCGCTGATCACCGCGCCCGAGAAGCGCGACCCGGCGCGCCTGGCGATGCTCGATGCCGTCGCCGGCCGGGTGCTCGCCTGATGTCCCCCGCGACGTGAGGGGCGCGACGTGAGGGACGCCCCGTGAAGGTCGACGGCAGGCCCTACCGGACGATCTGGCTGGCCGAGGACGGCTGGAGCGTCGAAATTCTCGACCAGACACGGCTGCCGCACCGCTTCGCGGTCGAGCGCCTACAGGGCCTGGACGCCGCCGCCCGGGCGATTCGCACGATGCAGGTGCGCGGCGCGCCGCTGATCGGCGTTACCGCCGCCTACGGCGTCGCCCTGGCGATGACCGAGGATCCCAGCGACGCCGGCCTGGCGCGCGCCTGCGACCTGCTGCTGGCGACCCGGCCGACCGCCGTCAACCTGCGCTGGGCGCTGGAGGGAATGCGCCGGCTGCTGCAGCCGCTCGGCGACAAGGCGCGCCGCCAGGCGGCCTATGCCCGCGCCGGCTCGCTGGCCGAGGAGGACGTGGCGCTCTGCCGCGCGATCGGCGGCCACGGCCTGGCGCTGATCGAGGCCGCCGCGGCCCGCAGGCCGGGCGAGCGGGTCAGGGTGCTCACCCACTGCAACGCGGGCTGGCTGGCCACCGTCGACTGGGGCACCGCGACAGCGCCGATCTACCTGGCCCACGAGCGCGGCATCCCGCTCCAGGTCTGGGTCGACGAGACCCGGCCGCGCAACCAGGGTGCGGCGCTGACCGCCTGGGAGCTCGGCCACCACGGCGTGCCGCACAGGGTCGTCGCCGACAACGTCGGCGGCCACCTGATGCAGCACGGCCTCGTCGATCTCTGCATCGTCGGCACCGACCGGACCACCGCGACCGGCGACGTCTGCAACAAGATCGGCACCTACCTGAAGGCCCTGGCGGCGCGGGACAACGGCGTGCCCTTCTATGTCGCCCTGCCCAGCCCGACGATCGACTGGAGCCTCTCCGACGGCTTGGCCGAGATCGCGATCGAGGAGCGCGACGGTCGCGAGGTGACTCACCTGACCGGCGCGACGGCCGACGGCAGCCTGGCCACCATAGAGGTCGTGGCGCCGGGCAGCCCGGTCGCCAACTACGCCTTCGACGTGACGCCGGCGCGCCTGGTCAGCGGCCTGATCACCGAGCGCGGCATCGCCCCGGCCTCTCGCGAAGGCCTGGCGGCGCTGTTCCCCGAGCAAGCCTCTGCGGAGAGCGAACGATGAAGCAGTACCTGCGGCGCCGGCTGGCGCCGGCCGACACCGGCGAGCCCGAGGCCTTGGCGTGAGCGGCGGCCTGGGACTTACCGGCCTCGACCACGTCCTGGTCGGCGTCAAGGACCTGGAGCAGGCGCGGCTCGATTGGCTGCGCCTCGGCTTCCGGCCCTGTCCGCGCGGTCGCCACATCGGCTGGGGCACCGCGAACTACTGCCTGATGTTCCCGGACGACTACGTCGAGCTGCTCGGCATCGTCGACGCGACGAAGTTCGTCAACGACCTCGATCGCTTCCTGGCGCAACGCGAAGGCCTGCTCGGACTTGCGTTCCGCGGGACGGACCTGTCGGCGACCGCCGCGGCGCTGCGGGCCGCCGGCTTCTCCGCGGAGGGGCCGCGCAGCCTGAAGCGGATTCTCGAGCTGCCGGAAGGCGAGGTGCAGCCGGCCTTCGAGCTGCTGTTCCCCGAGCCGGCCGCGGTCCCCGCCCTCAAGGCCTTCGTCTGCCGCCACCTGACGCCCGAGCTGGTGTGGCGCAAGGAGTGGCTGAGCCATCCCAACGGCGCAACGGGTATCCGCCAGCTGGTCGTCGTCGCCGACCGGCCGGGCGAACTCGCGCTGAACTATGCCGCCCTGTTCGGCGAGGAGGCCGTGGCCATGGCCGACGGCGAGCTGATCGTCGAACTCGGCCGCTGCCGCCTGCGCTTCGTCACGCCCGAGCTGTTCCAGGCGCAATGGCCCTTCGATTCGCCGGCGCCGGTGCAGCCGCGGCCCTGGATGGCGGCGATGATCGTGACCGTCGCCGACCGCCGGACCACCCGGCTCTACCTCGAGACGACCGGCGTCGCGCTGGCGACGGGGGTGGACGGCGCCCTCTACGCGGCGCCCTCGGAGGCCAGCGGGGTGCTGCTCGGATTCGTCTGAGCCGCCGGCGGCGGAGCGATCAGCGGCGTCGGCTCGCCGAGTCGCCAGATCGCCATGTCGCCGAGCCTTCCGCGCAGGGCGTGCCTGCCCGCGGTGGTGAAGCCCGCCAGGGCGTCGGCTTCGCCGGCCAGCTCGTCGCGGGCCTTCTCGATGACGGCCTCGCTGACGATGATCGGGGTGCCGAGCTCGCGGGTCAGCCGCTCGAGCCGCTGCGCGCAGTTGACCGTGTCGCCGATGCAGGTGAACTCGATCTGGCTGGCGCTGCCGACATTGCCGACGACGCAGGATCCGTAGTGGATGCCGATGCCGACGGCGATCGCCGGCGCGCCTCGCTGGCGCCGCTTGGCGCTCCAGCGTTCGATCTCCTCGAGCATCGCCAGGCCGCAGGCGATCGCGTTCGCGGCGTCGCGCCGGCCGGCGTCGAGGCTGCCGAAGGTCGCCATCACCTCGTCGCCGACGTACTTGTCGAGCGTTCCGCCGTGGGCGAAGACGCAGCGCGCCATGCGCGTGCGGAAGCTGCGCAGCAGCGCCACCACGCGCTCCGCCGACTGCCCCTCGGAGAGGCCGGTGAAGCCGACGATGTCGACGAAGAGGACGCCGACCTGACGCTGCTCCGAGGCATCGAGGCGGCTGCCCTCCCGGGCCAGCCGGTCCGCCACGTCCGGCGAGAAATAGCGAGACAGGTGGCCGCGCGCCCGCTCGCTGTCGATCTGCCGGTGCAGGAGCCGCCGGGCGCGCCAGACCGCGACGGCCCCGACCAGGGCGACGATCAGCAGCATCACGACCTCGTTGGCCCAGCGGTTGAGGTCGACGAAGTGCGGCTCGAAGAAGGTCTGCAGGCTCCCCTGGGCGTCGCCGCCGAGGCCCTGCGGCAGGCCGGCGAGGCTGTCGGGCAGGCCGGCGATCAGCCAGGTGCCGACGCTCCAGGTCGCCGCGATGCAGAGGCCGGTCCACAGCACCATGCCGGGCGAGTAGCTGAGCAGCGCACAGGCCAGGAAGACGAAGAGGTAGAGCTGGTTGTGGAAGCGCAGCTGGGTCTGGATCGGCCAGCCGGTATCGAAGAAGGGGTTGGGCAGGATCAGGATCGTGGTCAGCAGCGCCGCGTCGATCAGCGTGAATCCGGCCAGCCACCAGCGCCAGCCGGCGCGGTGCCGCATCCGGTAGGGCAGGAAGCCGGACAGCAGGAACAGCAGGATCATGCCGTGCCAGTAGAGCACCCGTGGCATCGGCACGGTGAGCGCCAGCCAGACCGCGACGATCAGGAGCACGAGGGCCCGCACCTGGAACGAGAAGGCGATGCCGTTGCGCTCGGCCCGCACGATCGCCTGGGCGATGTTGGCGTCGCCGGTCCAGCGGGCGCGGGGGTTCAACCGGCGTTTGATCGCCGCTCGGAGGGCAGGGGCCCTAAGCGAAGGCAGCCAGGCAGGGCGGCCGGTCGTGGTGCTGGACATGACGCATCCTTTCGAGCGGCGTCCTTGCCCGCGAAGATAGACTTATCTGAGGCACCGGCCCAGGCGTCGAATCGACCGGCGCAGCCGAGGCGGCTCAGTTCCAGACCTTCTCCGCGGCGCCGCCCTGCCGGCGAGCCTGCGGGGTTGCCGGAGCCTTGGTCGGGGCGGCGGCAGGCCGGCGCGCTGTTCCAGGCGGGGCCGGCGCGGCGCCCCCCGGGCGGCCGATCTGCGGCTTGCCGAAGCGGTAGCCCTGGCCGAGGGCGACGCCGATCGACTTCAGCAGCTCGACCTGCTCCTCCGTCTCGATCATCTCGGCGATCAGCGAGACGCCCAGGTCCCGGCAGATCGCGGCCATGCCCTTGATCAGCGCCAGGTCGCGCGGCGAGCTGGCCATCTTGCGAACGTAGGCGCCGTCGATCTTCACGAAGTCGATCTCGAAGGCCTGCAGGTACTGGAAGGAGGCGCTGCCGGCGCCGAAGTCGTCGAGGCCGACCTCGCAGCCCTGCGCGCGCAGCCGCTGGATCGCCGCGTTGACCGCGGGGAAGTCCGCGATCTCCGCGGATTCGGTGACCTCGAAGCAGAGCCGTCGGCGCAGCCCCGCGTGCTGCTCCAGCAGGATGTCGAGAGCGTCCAGGAAGACCGCGTCGTGCAGCGACTGGGCCGAGAGGTTGACCGCCAGCCGCAGGTCGGTCGCGGCGGAGCTCTCGCTCAGGTCGCCCAGGGCCTTCCGGCAGATCGTCAGGTCGAAGGCGGCGATCATGCCGATGGACTCGCCCAGCGTGACCCACTCGTAGGGCGAAGCGCCGTCGTGCAGGCGGGCCAGCACCTCGTAGTGATGCAGCCGGCCGTCGGCGAGCTCCACGATCGGCTGGTAAGCGAGGGCGATGCGATCGTTCTCGATGACCTCCTGGAAGCGCTCGATGCCGCTCAGGGTCTCGCGCAGCAGCTCGCGGAACTGGGTGCCGGGATCGGCGCGCACGGCGTCGCTCAGGCCCTCGCCCTGGAAGCGGCGCAGGGTATGGATCAGCGCGCGCGAGGCCTTGTCCGGCGACAGGCCGGGCGGACGCAGCTGCTGGCTGTGGGTGTTGACCGTGAGGCCGCCCGCGGCCGGCACGGCCTCGGCGAGGCCGCTGGCGATGCGCGCGTGGTCGACCTCGGTGCCGGTGATGACGCCGAAGCGGGCCTGCTCCATGCGGCCGGCGGCGTCGCCGCCAACCGACTGCAGGCGCAGGAAGGCCGCGACCTCGCCGATCAGGTTCCTGTAGGCCTCGCCGGGAACCGACTGCTCCAGCTGTTCAAGCCCCTGCAGCTCCATGAAGGTCATGGTCAGCTCGCCGAGCGAGTCGTCGTCGGACTCGATCAGCTCGCGGGCACGCTCGGCGAAGCTCTCGGCCGTGTGCAGGCTGCTCTCGGGGTCGCGGGGGGGGGGGGGG
>NZ_JBBDQW010000076.1:4089-6406 GCF_040905785.1 Tistlia sp. | reverse complement strand
CCGGTCTCGGCGAGCACGGCACGGAAGCGCTCGGGCGCGCCGATGGTCATGTACTTGACCGGCTGGTGGGGCAGGGCGTAGCCGCACAGCAGCGCCTTCTCGGGGCCGGTGCCGACCCGCTCGATGGCGATCTCGACCGGCGGCACGCGGCGTCCGGCGTCGAGACGCTGCAGCAGCTGCCCGACCAGGGGGCGGTGCTCCGGGGTCAGCTGGGCGACCAGCGACCGGCCCATCAGGCTCGCCTCGTCCAATCCGAAGAACCGGCGGCAGGCACCGGCGACGAAGGCGATGCGGCCCTCGGCGTCCAGCTCGATCAGCAGGTCGGCCATGGCGAAGGAGAACGCCAGGAAGCGCTCGCGCTGCAGCTTCATGACCTCGATGGCGGGCGGCTTCGACATGGCGTTCCTGCAGCCTCCTCCTGTCCCCGGCACTCTGACCCCCGACGGCTTAAGTCCAGGTAAAGAACTCAGGCCCAGGTTGTGGAAAATCCGGCCGGGCCGGCTTCAGACGTTGAAGCGGAAATGGAACACGTCCCCGTCCTTGACCGGATACTCCTTGCCTTCGGCGCGCATCCTGCCGGCGTCCTTGGCGGCCTGCTCGCCGCCCAGGGCGACGAAGTCGTCGTAGGCGATGGTCTCGGCGCGGATGAAGCCGCGCTCGAAGTCGCTGTGGATCACGCCGGCGGCCTCCGGCGCCTTGGCGCCGGCGCGCACGGTCCAGGCCCGCGTCTCCTTCGGCCCCGCGGTGAAGAAGGTGATCAGGTCGAGCAGGCGGTAGCCCTCCCGGATCAGGCGGGCGAGGCCGGTCTCGCGAAGGCCCAGCGATTCCAGGTACTCGCGCTTCTCCGCCGGGTCGCCCAGGCTCGCGACCTCGGCCTCGATCGCCGCAGAGATGACGACGAAGCCGGCGCCCTCGGCCTCCGCCATGAGCCGGACCTGCTCGGACAGCGCGTTGCCGGTCGCCGCCGCCGCCTCCTCGACGTTGGCAACGTAGAGGACCGGCTTGGCGCTGAGCAGGCTGAGGGCGTCGAAGGTCGGCTTCTGGTCGGCGGCGACCTGGACGGTGCGGGCCGGCCGGCCGGCCCGCAGGGCCTCGGCGACCGGCTGCAGGACGGCCAGGCGCCGCTGCGCCTCCTTGTCGCCGATCTTGGCGCGCTTGGCGGCGCCGTCGAGCTGCCGCTCGATGCTGTCCATGTCGGCGATCATCAGCTCCATCTCCACGGTCTCTGCGTCGCGCAGGGGGGCGACCGAGCCCTCGACGTGGGTGACCTCGCCCTCGAAGCAGCGCAGCACGTGGACGATGGCGTCGACCTCGCGGATGTTGGCCAGGAACTGGTTGCCCAGGCCTTCGCCCTTGCTGGCGCCGCGCACCAGCCCGGCGATGTCGACGAACTCGAGCTGGGTCGGCAGGATCTTCTGGGACTTGGCGATGGCGGCGATCCGGTCGAGCCGCTCGTCAGGCACGGCGACGCGGCCGACGTTCGGTTCGATCGTGCAGAAGGGATAGTTCGCCGCCTCGGCGGCGGCGGTCTCGGTGAGCGCGTTGAAGAGGGTCGACTTGCCGACGTTCGGCAGGCCGACGATGCCGCATTTGAAGCCCATGGATCAGTCCTTGTTCTCGAACCGCTCGCGCGCCTGGCGCAGGGCCCGCGCGAGCAGGCCCTCGGCGCCGCGCCCGGCGCTCGCGCTCGGCGCCGGTGTCGAAGGGGGAGCCTGTGTCGGGGTAGGTGTCGGGGCCGGCCCTCGGGTTGGCGTCGGTGCGACGCCCGCCGGGGCGGGCGAGTCGAGGGGCGTTTCGGGGGGCGATTCGGGGCGCGCGGCGGCCGCGGGCTTCGGCTTGCGCGGCTTGGGCGGCGTGACCGCCTGGTTGACCTTGCTCATGAAGCTGGCGTCTGCCTTCTCGCTGTTGGCGGCGAGCAGCGGCGCCTCGGCGGCGACGGCCTCCTGCAGCCGCTCCAGCCAGTCGGCGTCGGCCTTGGCGAAGTCAGAGAGCACCCAGCCGTGGACCCGCTCCTTGTCGCCCGGGTGGCCGATGCCCAGGCGCACGCGCCGGAAGTAGGGGCCGATGTGGCTGGCGATCGAGCGCAGGCCGTTGTGGCCGGCGGCGCCGCCGCCCGCCTTCAGCTTGACCTTGCCGGGCGCCAGGTCGAGCTCGTCGTGGAGCACGACGACGTCCTGCGGCTCGATCTTGTAGAACCGGCAGGCCTCGCCGACCGCGCGGCCGGACTCGTTCATGTAGGTCAGCGGCTTGAGGGCGAGCGTCTTGACGCCCTCGAGCTGGCCCTCGGCGACCTCGCCCTGGAAGCGCCGGCCCGCCC
>NZ_JBBDQW010000076.1:0-4079 GCF_040905785.1 Tistlia sp. | reverse complement strand
GCCACGGCGTGAAGCCGTGGCGGCGGACGATCGCCTCCAGCGCCAGGAAGCCGACGTTGTGGCGGTTGCCGGCGTAGCTGAGCCCCGGATTGCCGAGGCCGACCAGCAGCAGCATGGCGCGGCTCCTCCTGCAAGGGGGGCCCGGCTGCGCCCGGCTCTGGACTCGTCCCGCCGGGTCGAGCAGCCGGGAGGGCCTAGTCCTCGGTGGCTTCGCCCTCGGCCTCGCCGGCTTCCTCGCCCTCTTCCTCGTCGGCGTGCTCCGCCTCGGCCTGGGCCTCGGCCTGCTCCGCTGCGACGGCGCTCGGCGTGGCGATGGTCGCGACGGTGAAGTCGCGGTCATCGATCTCCAGCTCGACCCCGTCGGGCAGCTTGACGTGGCTGATGTGGATCGAGTCGCCGATCTCGAAGCCGGTCAGGTCGCATTCGATATGGTCGGGCATGTTGTCCGCCGAGCAGATCAGGCCGACTTCGTGGCGCACGATGTTCAGCAGGCCGCCACGCTTCAGGCCCGGCGACTCCTCCTCGTTTAGGAAGTGCACGTGGACCTGCACGGTGACCTTGGTCGTCGCCGAGACCCGCAGGAAGTCGATGTGCAGCGGCCAGTCGAGGACCGGGTCGAAGTGGACGTCGCGGGGCAGCACGCGCTCCGTGCCGCCGCCTTCGACCTTGATGTCGAACAGCGTCGTCAGGAAGGCCGAGCGGTTGATCTCGCGCTTGACGTCCGGATCGGCCAGGGAGATCGACAGCGGCGCCTTGCCGGCGCCGTAGATCACGGCGGGGACCCGGCCGGTGCGGCGTACGGCACGGGCGGCCCCCTTTCCGGCCCGCTCCCGCAG
The DNA here is from genome assembly GCF_040905785.1 of Tistlia sp. Taxonomy (NCBI): domain Bacteria; kingdom Pseudomonadati; phylum Pseudomonadota; class Alphaproteobacteria; order Rhodospirillales; family Rhodovibrionaceae; genus Tistlia; species Tistlia sp. The sequence goes on along the minus strand of NZ_JBBDQW010000076.1, from coordinate 3,243 downwards.
CTCAGCGGTCAAGGTATGGGTTTCGGTCATCTTGCTTTCTCGCTCCTCGAGAAGGAAAGCCGCTCGCCTGGGGCGGGACGGCAGGTGGCGCGACCGGGCCTCCAGGGGTGCCCGCGCCGGCCGGTGAAGGCCGCTCCGCCCCGAGGGGCTAGACCGGCGGGTGGTCGAACAGGCTCGAGACGGACCGCTCGTCGCTGATCCGCCGCATGGCTTCGCCGAGCAGCGGCGCAATGGTCAGCTGGCGGATGTTCTGGGCGACCCGCACCGCCTGGGTCGCCGGGATCGAGTCGGTAAACACGAGCTCCTCGATCGGCGAGGAGGTGACGCGCGCGACCGCGTTGCCGGACAGCACGCCGTGGGTCACGTAGGCGCTGACCGCCGTGGCGCCGGCGCCCATCAGCGCGACCGCGGCGTTGCACAGCGTGCCGGCCGAATCGACGATGTCGTCGACCAGGATGCAGCGCCGGTCCTTGACGTCGCCGATGATGTTCATGACCTCGGAGACGCCGGCGCGCTCGCGCCGCTTGTCGATGATCGCCAGGTCGGCGTCGATGCGCTTGGCGATCTGGCGGGCGCGGACGACGCCGCCGACGTCGGGCGAGACCACGGTCAGCCCCTCGCCGTCGTACTTGTCCAGGATGTCGTTGACGAAGACCGGGGCGGCGAAGAGGTTGTCGGTCGGGATGTCGAAGAAGCCCTGAATCTGCCCGGCGTGCAGGTCGAGGGTCAGCACCCGCGCCGCGCCCGCGGCCGTGATCAGGTTGGCGACCAGCTTGGCCGAGATCGGCGTGCGCGGCCCCGACTTGCGGTCCTGGCGGGCGTAGCCGAAGTAGGGGATGACCGCGGTCACCCGTCGCGCCGAGCCGCGGCGCAGGGCGTCGAGCGCGACCAGCAGCTCCATCAGGTTGTCGTTGGCCGGATAGCAGGTCGACTGGACCAGGAAGACGTCCTCGCCGCGGACGTTCTCGTGGATCTCGACGAAGACCTCGTCGTCCGAGAAGCGGCGCACCGACGCGTTGGTCAGCGGCAGGTTGAGAAAGGCCGAGATCGCCTCTGCCAACGGCCGGTTGGAGTTACCGGTCAGTATCTTCATCGCTGATCGCTCGACTCGCGCGTGTGCGGGAATGCGGAATGCGGGGCAGTGGCCCTGCCCCGAGGCGCGCGGACTATAGTGTCCCGTCACGGCACTGTAAACCGCGCAGGAACGCGCGGGTGCGGACCGTGTCCTGCGGCACCGCGACGGGACCCCGCGCGCAACTTTCCCGAAGAAAAGCTGTTTTCCGCGACGTGCCGATTACGCTAGATAGCACCCCGTGAGCACATATCTTCCCCGCTGCCGGCTGAGCGTATCGGCCGATCTCGCCGCCTTCCTGGAAGACCGCGCGCTGCCGGGCACCGGCGTCGAGGCGGCAGGCTTCTGGGCCGGCCTCGACGCCCTGGCCCACGAGCTGGCGCCGCGCAACCGTGCCCTGCTGGAGAAGCGCGAGGCGCTGCAGGCCAGGATCGACGCCTGGCACCGCGAGCGGCGCGCCGGCTTCGAGCCGGACGCCTACCGCGCCTTCCTGGAGGAGATCGGCTACCTGCAGCCGCCGCCGGCGCCCTTCCGCATCGAGACCTCGAAGATCGACGAGGAGGTCGCCCGCCAGGCCGGCCCGCAGCTGGTCGTGCCGGTGTCGAACGCGCGCTACGCGCTCAACGCCGCCAACGCCCGCTGGGGCAGCCTCTACGACGCGCTCTACGGCACCGACGCCATCCCCGAGACCGGGGGCGCCGAGAAGGGCCGGGCCTACAACCCGAAGCGCGGCGCCAAGGTCATCGCCTTCGCCCGCGACTTCCTCGACCGCTCCGCCCCGCTGGAGGGCGCCTCCCACGCCGCGGTCACGGCCTACCGCGTCGCCGAGGGCCGGCTCGCCGCCGAGACCGAGGGCGGCACCGTCGGCCTGGCCGACCCGGCGCAGTTCCGCGGCTACGTCGGGGACGCGGGCGCGCCCTCGGCCCTGCTGCTGGTCCACAACGGCCTGCATTTCGAGATCCAGGTCAACCGCGACCACCCGATCGGCGGCACCGACGCCGCCGGCGTCAAGGACCTGCTGGTCGAGGCGGCGCTGACCACCATCATGGACTGCGAGGATTCGGTCGCCGCGGTCGACGCCGAGGACAAGGTGCTGGTCTACAGCCGCTGGCTCGGCCTGATGAAGGGCGACCTCACCGAGCAGGTCGCCAAGGGCGGCGAGACCATCACCCGCCGGCTCAACCCCGACCGCGGCTACACCGCCCCCGACGGCGGCGGCTTCAGCCTGCCCGGCCGCTCGCTGATGTTCGTGCGCAACGTCGGCCACCTGATGACCAACCCGGCGGTCCTGCTCGAGGACGGCAGCGAGATCCCCGAGGGCATCCTGGACGCCGCGGTCACCGTGCTGATCGCCTGCCACGACCTCAAGGGCGGCGGCGCCCTGCGCAACTCCCGCGCCGGCAGCGTCTACATCGTCAAGCCGAAGATGCACGGGCCCGAGGAGGTCGCCTTCGCCGACGAGCTCTTCGCCCGCGCCGAGGACCTCGCCGGGCTGGAGCGCTACACCGTCAAGATGGGGATCATGGACGAGGAGCGGCGCACGACGCTGAACCTCGAGGCCTGCATCGAAGCGGCCCGGCACCGCGTCGCCTTCATCAACACCGGCTTCCTCGACCGCACCGGCGACGAGATCCACACCTCGATGGAGGCCGGCCCGATGGTCCGCAAGGGCGCCATGAAGGCGACCCGCTGGATCCAGGCCTACGAGCGCAACAACGTCCTCGCCGGCCTGCGCTGCGGCCTGCGCGGCAGGGCCCAGATCGGCAAGGGCATGTGGGCCATGCCCGACCTGATGGCCGACATGCTGGAGCAGAAGATCGGGCACCCCAAGGCCGGCGCCAACACCGCCTGGGTGCCTTCGCCGACCGCCGCGACGCTGCACGCGCTGCACTACCACCAGGTCGACGTCGCCGCGGTCCAGGCCGGCCTGGAGGGCGAGCAGGCCGACCTGCTCGACGACCTGCTGGCGGTGCCGGTCGCGACCGACACCAACTGGGCCCCCGACGTGCTGCAGCAGGAGCTCGACAACAACGCCCAGGGCATCCTCGGCTACGTCGTGCGCTGGATCGACCAGGGCATCGGCTGCTCCAAGGTGCCGGACATCGAGGACGTCGGCCTGATGGAGGACCGCGCGACGCTGCGCATCTCCAGCCAGCACATCGCCAACTGGC
>NZ_JBBDQW010000075.1:0-86778 GCF_040905785.1 Tistlia sp. | reverse complement strand
GGTGTGCTTGCTGCATAATGCCGGAGTTCGCGCGCGCGACCCTGGAGGCGCTGCGCCAGCCGGTCGAAAGCGGCACGGTGACGGTGGCGCGGGCCGCCGCCCACGTGAGCTACCCGGCGCGCTTCCAGCTGGTCGCCGCCATGAACCCCTGCCGCTGCGGCCACCTCGACGACGCCGGCCTGGCCTGCAACAAGGCGCCGCGCTGCGCGCAGGACTACCAGGGCCGGATCTCGGGGCCGCTGTTCGACCGCATCGACCTGCACGTCGAGGTGCCGGCGGTCAGCGCCGCCGACCTCTCGCTGCCGCCGCCGGCCGAGGGCTCGGCCGAGGTCGCCGCGCGCGTCGCCCGCGCCCGCGCCCTCCAGGTCGCGCGCTTCGAGTCGCTCGGCCGGCCGGAGCTGACCAGCAACGTCCAGGCCGACGGCGCCCTGCTGGAGGCCATCGCCGCGCCCGACGCCGCCGGCCGCGCGCTGCTGACCCAGGCCGCCGAGCGCCTGCGCCTCTCGGCCCGCGGCTACCACCGCGTCCTGCGCGTCGCGCGCACCCTGGCCGACCTCGAGGGCGGCGGCCCGGTGACCCGCCTGCAGGTCGCCGAGGCCCTGACCTACCGCCGGGTCGCGCCGGCGCGGGGATAGCCCTTGATCCCGAGAGCCCGGCAGGGCAAGTGACGCCGCACCACAGGCAGCGGGGAGTGGCGGGCCTCAAGATGGCGGAGACGACGGAGACGGCGGGCCTGCGCGCGCGGCTGCGCCGGCTGATCGAGCGGCGCGGCTTCCAGATCGCGATCGCGGCGCTGATCGTGGTCAATGCCGTCACCCTGGGGCTGGAGACCAGCGCGACGGCCATGGCCGCGGCCGGGCCGCTGCTGCTCGCCCTCGACAAGGCGGTGCTGGCGGTCTTCGTCGCCGAGCTGGCGCTGAAGATGTCGGCCTACGGCTGGCGCTTCTTCCGCGATCCCTGGAACATCTTCGACAGCCTGGTCGTCGGCATCGCCCTGGTCCCGGCGACCGGCAATCTCTCGATCCTGCGCGCGCTCAGGGTGCTGCGCGTGCTGCGGCTGATCTCGGCGGTGCCCTCGATGCGCCGGGTGGTGACGGCGCTGCTCTCGGCGATCCCGGGCATGGGCTCGATCTTCGCCCTGCTGTCGCTGATCTACTACGTCTTCTCGGTGATGGCGACGAAGCTCTACGGCGCGCGCTTCCCCGAGTGGTTCGGCACGATCGGCGACTCGGCCTACAGCCTGTTCCAGATCATGACCCTGGAAAGCTGGTCGATGGGCATCGTGCGCCCGGTCATGGAGGTCCATCCGGCGGCCTGGGCCTTCTTCGTGCCCTTCATCCTGGTCACCTCCTTCACCGTGCTGAACCTCTTCATCGCGATCATCGTCAACGCCATGCAGAGCCAGCACGACGCCGACATCGCCGAGCTGCGCGCCGAGGAGATGGCCGCCCAGAAGGCCGACAGCGAGACGATCCTGTCCGAGATCCAGGCGCTGCGCCGCGAGGTCTCGGCGCTGCGGCGAGGGGCCGAGTAGGGACGGCACGTTCCGGTTCGGGAACGACGCCCGGTCGAGGCGCCAGCGCTCCCACGCTTGCATGGTTCGACAGGCTCACCATGAAGCGACGGAGGGGGTCGCGCGGGCTTCGGGTCGTGCGTCATCCGCTTCGGGACGTGTGGCTCGGCAGGGACATCGGCGCGCTCACGCTTCGTGGTTCGACAGGCTCACCATGAAGCGATGGAGGGGGTGGCGCAGGCGTCAGGGCGCGCTTCGTCCGGTTCGGGAACAACGCTCGGCCGGGACGCCGGGGCGCTCACGCTGAAGGCCGCGAGAGCCCCTCCGTCGCTTCATGGTGAGCTTGTCGAACCATGCAAGCGTGGGAGCGCCGGCGGAGAGGCGTGCCAGGGGCGCGCCGAGCCTACTTCTCCGGCGGCTTGATCATGCGGCCGAGGTCGCGGCCGGCGAAGAGGTGGACGTGGAAGTGCGGCACCTCCTGGTGCGCGTCGGGGCCGTGGTTGGCGAGGATCCGGTAGCCGCTCTCGACGACGCCGAGCTGCTCGGCGGCCTGGGCGACGGCCCGGCAGAAGCCGGCGATCTCGGCGTCCCCGGCGCGCGCGAAGAAGTCGGCCGAGGAGACGTAGGCACCCTTGGGGATGACCAGGACGTGGACCGGCGCCTGCGGCGCGATGTCGTGGAAGGCGAGAGCCTGCTCGGTCTCGAGCAGCTTCTTGCAGGGGATCTCGCCGCGCAGGATCTTGGCGAAGATGTTGTTCTCGTCGTAGGCCGCCATGGTTCCCCCGGGACTGGTGCTCGCGCTCGCGCCGGGGCCTCAGACGCCCTTGCGGGACGCCTTCTCGGAGACGCCGGAGATGCCCTCGCGCGCGGCCAATCTGGCCCAGACCTCCTCGGGGCGCAAGCCGTGGGCGGCCCAGAGCACGAGCAGGTGGTAGAGCAGGTCGGCGCTCTCGGCGGCCAGCTCCTCGCGGCCCTCGGAGGTCGCCGCGATGATCGTCTCGACAGCCTCCTCGCCGAACTTCTGGGCGATCTTGCCGGGCCCGCGGTGGAGCAGCTTGGCGGTGTAGGAGGAGGCGGGATCGGCGCCCTTGCGCTGCTCGATGACGGCGAAGAGCCGCTCCAGAACCGCCACCGTCGCCTCGGGCCGCCCCTCGCTCACGCCCCGGCTCCCGCCAGGCTGCCGGCCGGCTCGAGCGGGCGGACCGGCAGGCCGGCGGCGGCGAGGGCCGCCTTGACCTCGGCGATCGAGACCTCGCCGTAGTGGAAGATCGAGGCGGCGAGCACGGCGGTCGCGTGGCCGTCGCGGATGCCCTCGACCATGTGCTGGGCCGTGCCGGCGCCGCCCGAGGCGATGACCGGAACCCTGACGGCGTCGGCCACGGCCCGGGTCAGCGGCAGGTTGAAGCCCTGCTTGGTGCCGTCGCGGTCCATCGAGGTCAGCAGGAGCTCGCCGGCGCCGTAGGCGACCATGCGCCGCGCCCACTCGACGGCGTCGAGGCCGGTCGCCTTGCGGCCGCCGTGGGTGAAGATCTCAAAGCGGTCCGCGCCCCCGTCGCCTTCGCCGACCCGCTTGGCGTCGAGCGCGACGACGATGCACTGGGTGCCGAACTTGCGGGCGGCGGCGCGCACGAAGTCGGGATCGCCGACCGCCGCGGTGTTGATCGAGACCTTGTCGGCGCCGGCCAGCAGCAGCTGGCGGATATCGTCGAGCGTCCGCACGCCGCCGCCGACGGTCAGCGGCATGAAGCAGCGCTCCGCCGTTTCCCGCACGACCTCGAGCAGGATGCCGCGCTCCTCGTGGCTCGCCGCGATGTCGAGGAAGCAGAGCTCGTCGGCGCCAGCGGCGTCATAGACCGTGGCCTGCTCGACCGGGTCGCCGGCGTCGCGCAGGCCGACGAAGTTGATGCCCTTGACGACGCGGCCGTCCTTGACGTCGAGGCAGGGGATGACGCGCATCTTCAGCATGGCATCAGATCTCCTCCCCGCCGGCGAGCAGGGCGAGCGCCTGGGCCGGGTCGAGCCGGCCGTCGTAGAGCGCGCGGCCGCAGACGACGCCGCAGATGCCCTCCTCCTCGTGGACCAGCAGGTCGGCGAGGTCGTCGAGCGAGGCGACGCCGCCCGAGGCGATCACCGGCAGCCTGGTGGCGCGCGCCAGCTCGACCGTTGCCTCGACGTTGACGCCGGCGAGCACGCCGTCGCGGTCGATGTCGGTGTAGAGCAGGGCGGCGACGCCGGCGTCCTCGAAGCGCTTGGCCAGCTCGCCGGCCGCCAGGTCGCTGACCTCGGCCCAGCCCTCGACCGCGACCCGGCCGCCGCGGGCGTCGACGCCGACGACGATGCGGCCCGGGAAGCGCCGGCAGGCGGCGCGCACCAGCTCCGGGTCCTTGACCGCGACGGTGCCCAGGATGACCCGGTCGACGCCGATCTCGAGCCAGCGCTCGATTCGCTCCAGGCTGCGCACGCCGCCGCCGAGCTGGACCGGCAGGCGGGTCGCCGCGAGGATCGACTTGATGACCTCCTCGTGGACCGCGCGGCCGGCGAAGGCGCCGTTGAGGTCGACGATGTGCAGCCACTCGAAGCCGGCGGCCGCGAAGCTCTCGGCCTGGGCGACGGGATCGGCGCTGAAGACCGTCGCCTGGTCCATCTCGCCGAGGCGCAGGCGCACGACCTGGTTGTCCTTGAGGTCGATGGCGGGAAAGAGAATCATCGATCGTCCTCTGTCGGGATCGCCGGAAACGCCGCTCGGGGCCCGGTCAGGCCTCCGCGCCGGGCGGCTCCAGGTCCTTGTAGTAGTAGCGCCCGGCGAACCAGCTGCCGTCGATGCAGACGTAGCGGGGATGGCTGCCCCAGCAGGTGAAGCCGAGCTGGTCGTAGATCTCGATGGCGCGCGCCTGGGTCTCGCGCACGTCGAGGTTCAGCACCTTGAGGCCGGCGGTGCGCGCCGCCGCCTCGACCGCTTGCACGAGCTGCAGGGCGAGGCCGTGGCCGCGCGCCCAGGGCGCCACGAAGAAGGTCGTCAGGCTGCCGCAGAGGCGCTGGCCCTCCTGGTTCGCCGGCGGGCGCAGCAGCTGCGCCGAGCCGGCGACGGTGCCGTCGAGGCTGCCCAGGAACAGCTCGCGCTCCGGCACCAGCAACACGCCCTTCCAGTAGGCCTCCATGGTCGGACGCGGCGGCGGCGCCAGCCAGCCGAAGCCGCCGCCGTCGACGATCGCCTCCTCGGCGGCATCGCACAGCTCGTGGAGCTGGGCGCCGCGGAAGGTCGTGGCCGGCTCGACGCGCAGCGTCGGAGAGAGATGGGACGGGCTCGCGCTCATGGGCCTCCGCACTCGCTCATCAGGGCATCCAGGCCAGGAAGTTGGACAGCAGCCGCAGGCCGGCCGCCTGGCTCTTCTCGGGGTGGAACTGCGTGCCGACCAGATTGTCCCGGCCGACGACCGCGGCAAAACGGCCGCCGTAGTCGACGGAGGCGAGCTGGTGTTCCGGACGCTCGGGCCGCAGGCGGTAGCTGTGCACGAAGTAGACGTGGGGATTTCCGTCCAGCCCCGCCAGCACCGGGTGCGCGCGGCCCGGCGGCTCGAGCAGCAGCTCGTTCCAGCCCATATGCGGTATCTTGCGCGCCGGCCCGCCGGGCGGCAGCGCCTCGACGTCGCCCGGGATCCAGCCGAGGCCGGGGTGGCCGCCCGGCTCCGCCTCGGCGTGCTCGAGGCCGCGCTCGGCCATCAGCTGCATGCCGACGCAGATGCCCAGGAACGGCCGGCCGCGCTCGATCACCGCCTCCTCCAGCGCCTCGCGCACGCCGGGCAGGGCGGCGAGGCCGTCCATGCAGTCGGCGAAGGCGCCGACGCCGGGCAGCACGATCCGCTCGGCCCGGCGCAGGGCGGCGGCGCTGTCGCTCACCTCGATCGCGGCGCCGCGCCCGCTCTCCGCCGCCGCCCGCTCCAGGGCCTTGGCCGCCGAGCGCAGGTTGCCCGAGCCGTAGTCGACCAGAACGCAGGCCATCGCGCTCAGAGACTGCCCTTGGTCGAGGGAATGGCGTCGGCCTTGCGCGGGTCGATCTCGAGCGCGTCGCGCAGCGCCCGGGCCAGGCCCTTGAAGCAGGACTCGACGATGTGGTGGTTGTTGGTGCCGTAGAGCGTCTCGACGTGCAGCGTCAGGCCGGCGTGCTGGGCGAAGGCCTGGAACCACTCCTTGAACAGCTCGGTGTCGAAGGTGCCGAGCTTGTCGCGGGTGAAGGCGACCTTCCAGATCAGGTAGGGCCGGTTCGAGGCGTCGAGCGCGACCCGGGTCAGGGTTTCGTCCATCGGGATCAGGGCGTCGCCGTAGCGGCGGATGCCGCGGCGCTCGCCGAGCGCCTTGGAGACCGCCTGGCCGAGCACGATGCCGCTGTCCTCGGTGGTGTGGTGGGCGTCGATGTGCAGGTCGCCCTCGGCCTTGAGGGTGATGTCGAGCAGACCGTGGCGCGCCAGCTGGTCGAGCATGTGGTCGAGGAAGCCGATGCCGGTGTCGATCCGGGATTCGCCGGTGCCGTCGAGATTCACCTCGGCGGAGATCCGGGTCTCCTTGGTGTTGCGTTCCACCCTGGCGCTGCGCATGGCGGTCCTGCCCATTCGGTGCGCGTCCAGGCACGGCGAGCGACGCCGGGCGCGCGGGACGAGCGCAAGCGACCCAGCGGCCGGCGCTCTCGGCATTGCGAAGGCCGGGTGTTTAGCAGCCCGGGCCGGCTGCGCAAAGGCCTAAGCGGGATCACGGCGCGCGACCGGGCCGCCACGCCCCCGGCGACGCCGCTCCTTGACCCTGGGCGTTCGCCCTGCCATCTGTCCGCCATGTCCGAAGACCCGACCAACTGGCACGGAACGACCATTCTTTCCGTGCGCAAGGGCGATCTGTGCGTCGTCGCCGGCGACGGCCAGGTGACGCTCGGCCAGACCGTCATCAAGTCCAACGCCCGCAAGGTGCGCCGCATCGGCAAGGAGGGCGAGGTCGTCGCCGGCTTCGCGGGCGCGACGGCCGACGCCTTCACCCTCTTCGAGCGGCTCGAGGCCAAGCTGGAAGCCCATCCGGGCCAGCTGACCCGGGCCTGCGTCGAGCTCGCCAAGGACTGGCGCATGGACCGGGCGCTGCGCCGCCTCGAGGCGATGATGGCGGTCGCCGACAGGAACATCTCCCTGGTCCTGACCGGCACCGGCGACGTGCTCGAGCCCCAGGACGGCCTGATCGGCATCGGCTCGGGCGGCATGTACGCCCTGTCCGCGGCCCGGGCCCTGATGCCGGTCGAGGGCGTCGACGCCGAGGAGATCGCCCGCCGTTCCATGGCCATCGCGGCCGACATCTGTGTGTATACGAATCATGAACTCGTTCTCGAACGCATCTGACACGCCCCCCGGCGGCATCACCCCGGGCGACAACACTCCCGGCGACGGCGCCCCGGGCGACGGCAGCGCGCCGCGCAAGGCGCGCGACCTCGACAAGGAGATCGCGGCGCCGACCGCCGCCGCCTTCAGCCCGCGCGAGATCGTCTCGGAGCTGGACCGCTACATCGTCGGCCAGCGCGAGGCCAAGCGCGCGGTCGCGATCGCCCTGCGCAACCGCTGGCGCCGCCAGCAGCTGCCGGCGGAGCTGCGCGACGAGGTGCTGCCGAAGAACATCCTGATGATCGGCCCGACCGGCGTCGGCAAGACCGAGATCGCGCGCCGCCTCGCGAAGCTGGCCCAGGCGCCCTTCGTCAAGGTCGAGGCGACCAAGTTCACCGAGGTCGGCTACGTCGGCCGCGACGTCGATTCCATCGTGCGCGATCTGCTCGAGGTCGCCATGCACATGACCCGCGAGCGGCTGCGCCGCGAGGTCGAGGCCAAGGCTGAGATCGCGGCCGAGAACCGCGTCGTCGACGCTCTGGTCGGCGAGGGTGCCGGGCGCGAGACCAAGGAGAAGTTCCGCCGCATGCTGCGCACCGGCGAGCTCGACGACAAGGAAATCGAGCTGCAGCTGCGCGACAGCGGCATGCAGCTGCCGACCATGGACATCCCCGGCATGCCGGGCGCCCAGATGGGCATGGTCAATCTCAACGACATCTTCGGCAAGGCCTTCGGCGGCAAGACCAAGACCAAGCGGATGACCGTCCAGGACTCCTACGGCGTGCTGATGGCCGAGGAGTCGGACAAGCTGATCGACGAGGAGAAGGTCACCGCCGAGGCGATCCGCGCGGTCGAGCAGAACGGCATCGTCTTCCTCGACGAGATCGACAAGGTCGCCTCGCGCTCGGACCTGCGCTCCGGCGCCGACGTCAGCCGCGAGGGCGTGCAGCGCGACCTGCTGCCGCTGATCGAGGGCACCACGGTGGCGACCAAGTACGGGCAGGTGAAGACCGACTTCATCCTGTTCATCGCCTCCGGCGCCTTCCACACCGCCAAGCCCTCGGACCTGCTGCCAGAGCTGCAGGGCCGCCTGCCGATCCGCGTCGAGCTGGATGCCCTGACCCGCGACGACTTCAAGCGCATCCTGACCGAGCCGGAGAACTCCCTGATCCGCCAGTACACTGCGCTGATGGGCACCGAGGGCATGACCCTCTCCTTCGCCGAGGATTCGGTCGACGCCCTGGCCGACCTCGCCGCCGAGATCAACACCGCGGTCGAGAACATCGGCGCCAGGCGGCTGCACACGGTCATGGAGAAGCTGCTGGAGGAGATCTCCTTCACCGCCTCCGACCGCTCGGGCGAGACCGTCGAGATCGACTCGGCCCTGGTCCGCGACCGGGTCGGGGTACTGGCCAAGGACGCCGACCTCAGCAAGTTCATCCTTTAGGATCCGGCCCAAGGGTCTTGCCGGTAGCCTCCGGCGGCACCCCGGGATCCGGAGTCTCCTTAAGCAAGGCGAGCAGAGCGGCGACCTGCGCCGGTTCCAGGCTGCCGATGCGCTCGGCCAGCAGGTTGGCGAGCAGCGTCGCCTCGGCCGGCAGGCCGGCGGTCACCAGCGTCACCCGGGGGTGGGACAAGCGGGCCAGGCGCGCCAGCTCCTCGGCCTCGTCCCAGATGATGTTGAAGTACTGGCAGGCGCGATGCACCAGCTCCGGCGAGGGCCGGCCGCGATGGCCGTGCTCGAGCGCCGAGAGATAGGCCGAGGAGACGCCGAGCGCCGCCGCCGTCTGGGCCAAGGTGCGGCCGTGCCCGGCGCGCAGGATCCGCAGCTGCCGTCCGAAGGGCGTCACCGACCCGCTCCCGATCAACCGAATCCCAGTTTAGCAGACGAGGCCCGCCGCTGCACGGCCGCCGCTATCGGGGCTCGCGCTTGCGCTTCAGCAGGAGGTAGAGCGCGCCGAGCCCGCCGTGTTCCGGGCGGGCGAAGTCGAAGGCCAGGACGTGGGCGCGCAGGGGCGCCTGGTTCAGCCAGAGCGGGGTCTGGCGGCGCAGCACGCCTGGCTCCTCGCCGCGGCCCTTGCCGGTGACGATCAGCACGCAGCGCCGGCCGAGCCCCACCGAGCGGGCGACGAAGCCGTTGAGCGCCTCGTGGGCGGCCTGCTGGCTCAGTCCGTGAAGATCGAGGGTCGCCTCGATCGGCAGGCGGCCGCGCTGCAGCCGCTGCGCGGTGCGTCGGTCGAGGTCCGCGAGCGAGCCGTGGCTGAGCGCCGGCTTGGCCGGCAGGGTGACCGGCGGGAAGGGGCCGCGGCCCTGGAACAGCTGCTCGGGCCGCACAGTCACGGGCACGGGCCGGGCGCGCGGCCCGGCGTCGGGGACGTCCGCCGGCAGGTCCTCGAAGGCGGTTTCTTCCGGGGGCGGTACGAGCAGGCCGCCGGTGCGGTCGCGCTTGATCGGCGTGACCTCGCGGGCGACGCGCTGCCAGAGGTCCATGTCGGGCGGCAGCCGGAAGCGGGACGGCCGGCGGCGCTCCTCGGCCATGGGCTCAGCCCGGCCTGTCGGCGACCAGCAGGACGTGCAGGCGGCGGGGCCCGTGGGCGCCGAGCTGGATCTTCTGCTCGATGTCGCCGGTGCGCGAGGGGCCGGTGATGAAGTTGACCGTGCGCGGCAGCCCGCCCTCGGCGGAGAGCCCCTCGGCCCGCAGCCGCTGCCAGGCCTCCTCGTAGGGGCCGACGAGGTCGCTCTCGCGCAGCACCACGAGGTGCGTCTCGGGCAGGAAGTTGAGCGTGGTCGGGCCCTCCGGGCCGGAGAGCAGCATCAGCGTCCCGGTCTCGGCGATGCCGGCGAAGCCGCCGGTCAGCGAGACCGCGTCCTCGGCCTCGGCGCGGCCGGCGGCCACCGACAGCATCGGCGCCCTCTCCTGCCAGGGCAGGCCGGTCAGCGCCGGATCGGGCGCGAGGCGCAGGGCGGGCGGCAGGTTGTGGCGCTTGAGGTAGTCGGCGACGGCCTCGGGCAGCGCCTCGGCGGTCTCGACCCGGGCGACGCTGCCCTGCACCGCCTCGACCTTCTCGACGAAGAGCGCCACCAGCGCGTCGTGCCCCAGGCGCGCGCGCTGCACCGCCGGCCCCTGCGGCCGCTCGGCGATCCGCCGGTCGGCCTCCGCCGCGCCGTCGGCCGGGTCGCGCTTCAGGGAGCGGCGGACGGCGCCGAGAATCTGGCCGCGGGAGCCGGTGCTGCGCTGGTCGGTCATGGCGTGCGCCGCTCCGCCCAAAGCTGCTGGAAGGTACGGCCCTGCGGTGCCGGGAAGTCGCGGTGCCGGGTCCAGCCGCCGGCCAGCGGCAGCGAGGCGAAGCCTCCGCGACGCCGGCCGAGCAGGCCCAGGGCGCGCATCGCCAAGCCCGTGGCCGCGCGGTACAGCCTCGGCCGTCGCGCGGCGAAGGCCCAGGTCCGTATGCCCCAGCGGACGGCCGGCGGATTGAGGTTCCGCTCGAACTCCCGCTCGCGCCAGTGCCGCATCATCTTGGGCAGAGGGATGCGCACCGGGCAGACCGATTCGCAGCGGCCACAGAAGGTCGAGGCGTTGGGGAGGTGCCCTGCCTCCTCCACGCCGATCAGCGCGGGCGTCAAGACGGCACCCATCGGTCCCACGTACACCCAGCCGTACGCGTGCCCGCCGACCGCGTGGTAGACGGGACAGTGGTTCATGCAGGCGCCGCAGCGGATACAGCGCAGCATCTCCTCGAACTCCGTGCCGAGCATCGCCGAACGGCCGTTGTCGAGCAGGATGACATGGTATTGCTCGGGCCCGTCAGGGTCCTCGGGGCGCTTCGGCCCGGTCGAGAGGGTGGTGTAGGAGGACATCTCCTGGCCGGTCGCCGAGCGCGCGAGCACGCGGAGGATGACGCCGAGGTCCTCCAGGGTCGGGATCACCTTCTCGATCGAGGCGATGACCACATGCACCCTCGGCAGGATCTGCGTCAGGTCGCCGTTGCCCTCGTTGGTGACGATCACCGAGGTGCCGGTCTCGGCGACCAGGAAGTTGGCCCCGGTGATGCCGACGTCGGCGTCGAGATACCGCTGGCGCAGCATCTCTCGCGCCTCGGCGACCAGCTGCTGCGGCTCGGCGAGCGGGCGGCCGGCGGGCAGCCGCTTGTGGTGGCTGCGGAAGTCGGCCTCGACCTGGTCCTGGGTGACGTGCACCGCCGGCGCGATGATGTGGCTCGGCGGCTCCTTGCGCAGCTGGATGATGTACTCGCCGAGGTCGGTCTCGATCGGCTCGATGCCGCTGGCCTCCAGGAACTCGTTGAGGCCGATCTCCTCGGCGATCATCGACTTGCCCTTGGTCGCGGTGCGGGCGCCCACGGAGCGGCAGATCTCGAGCACCGTCTGGCGGGCGTCCTCGGCGCTGGCGCACCAGTGGACCTGGGCCCCGGCGGCCGTCGCCTTGGCCTCGTAGCGCTCCAGGTAGTGGTCGAGGCGGGCCAGCGTGTGGTCCTTGATGTCGCGGGCGGCGTCGCGCAGCGCCTCGAACTCCGGCAGCGCGTCGGCGGCGGCCTTGCGCTTGTCGATGAAGCCGGTGCGCACGAAGCCCATGGCCTTCTGCAGGTTGGCATCGGCCAGGGCCCGGTGGGCGTTGTCCTTGAAGTTGCGCGAGGTCGCCTGCATGGCCTGGGTCGCTGTCCGTTCAGATAAGGTCGCGTCAGGAGGGGTCCGGCTCGCCGATCGCCGGCTGGTCGAGCTCGCCGGCCAGCACCTCGGCGACATGGCGGCTGCGGACGCCCGAGCCGCGCCGCTTCAGCTTGCCGGCCATGTTGAGCAGGCAGCCGAGGTCGCCGGCGAGCAGCAGCTCGGCCCCGGATTCCTCGATCGCTTTGCACTTCTCGGAGACGATCTTGTCGGAGATCTCCGGGTACTTGACGCAGAAGGTGCCGCCGAAGCCGCAGCAGACCTCGGCGTCGCGCAGCTCGCGCAGCTCCAGCCCCTCGATCCCGGCGAGCAGGCGGCGCGGCTGGGCCTTGACGCCGAGCTCGCGCAGGCCCGAGCAGGAGTCGTGATAGGTGACGCTGCCGGCGAAGCGGCCGGGCACCGTCTCGAGCTTCATGACGTCGGCCAGGAAGCTGACCAGCTCGTGGGTCTTGTCGGCGAGCGCCCGGACCCGCGGCGCGAAGTCGGGCTCGTCGGCGAAGAGCGCCGGGTAGTGTTCGTGCAGCATCGCGCCGCAGGAGCCTGAAGGCACCACGACGTAGTCGAAGGACTCGAAGGCCGCCACGACCTGGCGGGCGATCGCCTTGGTGTCGGCCCGGTCGCCGGCGTTGTAGGCCGGCTGGCCGCAGCAGGTCTGGGCCTCGGGCACCTCGACCCGGCAGCCGGCCTGCTCGAGCAGCCTGACCGCGGCGAAGCCGACGGAGGGGCGGAACAGGTCGACCAGGCAGGTCGCGAAGAGGCCGACACGGGGCGTCGCCGGCGGAGTCTCTCGGGCCGGGGGAAAGGATGCGTCAGTCATTGGGCGAGGGCTCATGAGGCGGGCACCTTGTGACGTGGCGGCGGAAAGCGCAAGCCGGTGCCCCGCAGATCTCCGCTCACCGGTCGAGCGTCGCCACGCGGCGCTCCAGCGCGCGCCGCGGCACCAGCAGCCAGTAGCGGCCGTCGCGCTTCATCCGGCCGGCCTGCTGGAAGGCCTCCTCGCCGCTGCCGAAGTAGAAATCGCCGCGCACCTGGCCCTTGATCGCGCTGCCGACGTCCTGGGCGACGATCAGGCGCCGCAGCGGCCGGTCCTCCGCGGGCCAGCGGGTGTCGAGCCACAGCGGCGCCCCGAGCGGCACGAAGCGGGTATCGACGGCAAGGGAGCGGCCGGGGGTCAGGGCGACGCCCTCGGCGCCGATCGGCCCCGGCCCGACGATGCGCCGGAAGAAGATGTAGCGCTCGTTGCGGCGCATCAGCTCGCGGGCCTGGTCCGGATTGGCCTTCAGCCAGTCGCGCACGCCCGACATCGAGGCCTGGCCCGGCTGGATCAGCCCCTCGTCGAGCAGCACCCGGGCGATGCCGGTGAAGCCCTTGCCGTTGGAGCCGGCGTAGCCGACCCGCACGACCTCGCCGTCCGGCAGCTCGACCCGGCCCGAGCCCTGGATGTGCAGGATGTGCGCCTCGACGGCGTCGGCGAGCCAGAGCACCGGCTCGGCGTGGCCCTCCAGGGCGCCCTCCTCGATAGCGGCGCGGTCGGGCAGCGGGCGGCGGCCGTCACCGGCGTCGAAGCGTAGCTCCTCCCGCTCCGGGCCGCCGAACCAGCCGCCGCCGACCTTGTCGACGGCCAGTCCCGGCGGCGGCGCCAGCAGCGGCACGGCGTAGCCCGGGCGCGGCGCCTCGGCGCCCCGGAGCTCGGATTCGTAGTAGCCTGTGAAGGTGCCGACCGCGTCGCCCTCCTGGTCGGCCACCGCAACCGGCCGCAGGTGCCACTCCAGCACTTCGCGCAGGGTCGAGCGGTCGCTGTCGAAGGCTTCGAGGGTGTCGCAGAGAGGTCGCCAGTCGGCGACCGTCAGCCCGAGCGCTTCCGGCCCGAGCGCCCGGTCCGCGGGCAGCTTCGCCATGCGGCCGCAGGACTTGAGCAGCGCCGGCAGGGCGGCGACCTGGTCGTCCTCCTGCCAGCCCGGCAGGGCGTCGAACTCGCTCGGCTGGTAGCGGGCCGTCGGCTCCGGCGGCGCAACCTCCCGGCCGCAGGCGGACAGCAGAGCCAAGCCGAGACCCGCCACGAGCGCCGCGAGCGTCGCAGCGGGACCGCGTCGGCAAAACGCGAGCGGCGCCATCGGCCGGTCTACTGCTGGCTCTGGGTCGCGACCAGCTTCCAGTTCGGGTCGCGACTCTTGACGTTGCGCGCGAAGGTCCAGATGTCGCGGATCGTCTCGATCTCGTTGGGGTCGCCGTCGACGATGCGGTCTTCGGAGTCGCGGGTCACGTTGACCTGCTGCGAGACGAAACGGACCGAGACGAAGGCGGTGCGGCCCTGGACCTCGGCCTCGCCGAGCTCGGCCTTGTCGATCGAGACCAGGGTCGTATCCAGCGTCTCCGCGCGCTGGGCGCGTTGCTCGATGGCGCCGGCGAAGTCCTTGTAGACCTCGTCCGCCAGCAGCGGGCGCAGGGCCTTGGCGTTACCCTCGGCGAAGTTCATCACGATCATCTCGAAGGCGGCGCGGGCGCCCTGGAGGAACTGCTCCTCGTCGAAGGCAGGGTCCTGGGCCCGGATCGCGGCGACGCCCTTGGCGCCCGGCCGGTCGGGCTCCGGCATCGCGACCTCCTCCTCGGCGGCCTCCTCGGGAGCGGCGCGGCCATCCGGCAGTCGCACCACCTTCTCGTCCGCCGGCTTGTCGCCGGTGGTCCGGCCCTGGCGGTCGCGGAAGGGATCGAGCTCGCCGGACTGATGGCCGGTGCGCTTGCCGAGCACGTTGCGCAGCCGCAGCACCAGGAAAGCGGCAATCGCCGCGAAGAAAAGAATGTCCACGTATTGGAAACCGTCACCCATCGCCGCCGCTCGCTCCTCCGGCCCCGTGTCGCCGCCTCTAGAATACCGACAGCATCGGCCCACTGGGCCTCCGCGGCTCGCGTGCGAAGGAAGCAGCCGAGCGCGCCGGACGGACCGCTGCCATAAAGTCTTGCCAGCGGCTGATCGCGCCCCCAAGACATAAGCACCCGGGCGAGAAAGGGCAAGGATGGGGCTGGTTCTTCTACTGCTGTTCATCACGGTGCCGCTGGTCGAGATCGCCGTCTTCATCCAGGTCGGCGACTGGATCGGCTTGTGGCCGACCCTCGCGCTGATCCTGCTGACCGCCATCCTCGGCACCTGGCAGCTGCGTCTGCAGGGAATGGCGACCCTGGCGCGGGCGCGCCAGCAGCTCGATCGCGGCGAGGTTCCCGCCGCCGAGCTGTTCAACGGCCTGTGCCTGCTGGTCGCCGGCGCCCTGCTGCTGACGCCCGGCTTCGTCACGGATGCCGCCGGCGCCTCCCTGTTCCTGCCCCCGGTCCGCGGCTGGCTGCGCCGCCGCTTCGGCCGCCATCTCGAAGCCCGGGCCCGCGGCGCCGGCGCCTCCGGCGCCCGGACCCGCGTGTTCGTCAACGGCGAGGAGGTGCAGCCGGGTGCCGCAGCCGACCCGCGAGCCGACCCGCGCAGCCGCTGGGGGCGCGGCCGGCCCTTCGCGCCGGGCACGATCGAGGGCGAGTGGCAGGAGCTCGATCCGGAGCCGGGCGCCGGCCAGGGCGACGCCGATGCGGCCGGCAGGCTGCCGGGCTCGCACGCCCCCGGCGACGAGCCGGGGTCCGGGGAAGCGACCAAGGGCCCACCCGAGGATGTCCGCGGCGACGACACGCTCGACGACTCCGGAGACGGGCCGCGCCGATGATCCTGCTGCGCCACGGCCAGTCCCACTTCAACCTGCACTTCAGCCGCACGCGCATCGATCCCGGCATCGTCGACCCCGGCCTCACCGAGGACGGCCGGCGCCAGGCGGCGGCGGCCGGACGGGCGCTGTCCCGCGCCGGCATCCGGCGCCTGCTCGTCAGCCCCTATCGGCGAACCCTGGAAACCGCCGCGGAGCTGCTGCACACCCTCGACGCCGAGGTCGAGATCGCGGTCGAGCCGCTGGTCCGCGAGCGCGCCTTCTTCGTCTGCGACGTCGGCAGCCCGCGCTCCGAGCTGGAGCGGGGCTGGCCACACCTCGATTTCGGTGAGCTGCCCGAGCGCTGGTGGCCGGAGGGCGAGGAGCCCGAGAGCGAGATGCTGCTGCGCTGCCAGGCTTTCCGCCGGCGCATGGCGGAGCGGGACGATTGGACTCACACCCTGGTCGTCTCTCACTGGGCCTTCATCAAGGGCCTGACGGGCCAGGCGGTCGGCAACTGCGAGCGCTTGCGCTTCGACCCCCTGGAGGGGCCGGCGCAGGCTCCGGTCCAGGGCCCGGCGGAGCCGGCCTCGAAGCCGCAGGTCGACGGCCCGGGTTGTTAAGCGGCGCGCGGCCGTGGTAGCGAAACGCCCCATCCCGAGAGCCAGACCCGAGGATCCAGCAGCGCGATGAGCGATCTCGACCAGGGCGCCGCCGGCAACGGCAGCCAGACCCCGCCAGCCGCTCCGACGGGCCAGCCGCCCCTGACGGTGCACAGCCAGTACGTCCGCGACCTGTCGTTCGAGAACCCGAACGCACCGGCCAGCCTCGCCAACCAGAAGGAGGCGCCGAAGATCGAGGTGAAGCTCGACGTCGGCGCGCGCCGGCTGCAGGAACAGATCTACGAGCTGCTGCTGAAGATCGACCTGACCGCCAAGCACGGCGACCAGACCGCCTTCGTCATGGAGCTGGAGTACGGCGCGCTCTGCACGGTCGATCCGACGCTGGAGAACGAGGCCGTGCAGAAGCTGCTGATGATCGAGGGCGCGCGCACGGTCTTCCCCTTCGCGCGCCGGGTCATCGCCGACGTGACCCGCGACGGCGGTTTTCCGCCGGTCCTGATCAACACTATCGACTTCACCCGGCTCTACGAGCAGCGCCGGCAGGCTGCGGGCGCGGCCGAGGCCTGAGCCCGGCTTCCGGCCAGCGCGCCGGGATTCCCGGCCGCGAGAGTCGCGGGACCGCCTACTGCAGCCAGATCGGCGCCGTCAGCCGCTCGAGCAGTCGGGCGTGGGCGGCGATTTCGGCCGCGCTCGGCGCATGGGGCCTCGGCTCGCGCCGCCGCCGCTCGGCGAAGGGCACCACCGCGCTCGGCCCCTGGCCGCGGTCGCGGGCCAGCTCGAGGTCCGGCTGGCGGCCGCCGCAGAGCTCCAGGTAGACCTCCGCGAGCAGCCGGCAGTCGAGCAGCGCGCCGTGCAGCTCGCGCCCCGACAGGTCGATCTCGAACCGCCGGCACAGCGCGTCCAGGCTGGCCTGGGCGCCGGGAAAGCGGCGCCGGGCGATCTGCACCGTGTCGACCGCGCGCTCCAGCGGCAGGGCGGGATGGCCGAGCCGCTGCAGCTCGGCGTTGAGGAAGGCGACGTCGAAGGCGGCGTTGTGGATGACCAGCGGGTCGCCGCCGATGAAGGCCAGGAATTCCGCCGCCACCTCGGCGAAGCAGGGCTTGTCCGCCAGGAACTCGGCGGTGATGCCGTGGACGCGCAGGGCATCCTCCGGCATGTCGCGCTCGGGATTGACGTAGGCGTGGAAGGTGACGCCGCTCGGCAGGTGGTTGATCAGCTCGACGCAGCCGATCTCGACGATGCGGTGGCCGCCCTTGGGATCGAGGCCGGTGGTTTCGGTGTCGAGCACGATCTCGCGCATGGGCGGGCTTCCAGTTGCCGGACGATGCGTTGCAGTGACCGCAAGGTATCGCGTTTACCCAGCCCCGTCTTCACTACAAATTGTGCCCGGCGGCGTTTTTCGGCATCCGGCAGCTGCTGCGCCAGGATCTGCCGGAACTTGGTCTCGGTCATGCCCGGGCGGCGCAGGACGCGCTGCCGCTGCAGCCAGGGCGGTGCGCTGACGACGACGGTGGCGTCGCACTGCGCATCGCCGCCGGTCTCGAACAGCAGCGGGATGTCCAGGCAGACGACGGGGGCGCGCCGCCGGGTCTGGCGGCGCAGGAAGCGGCGCGCCTCGGCGCGCACCGCCGGATGCAGGATCGCCTCGAGCCTGCGCAGCGCCGCCGGGTCGGCGAAGACCCGGGCCCCGAGGGCGCGGCGGTCGACCGCGCCGCCGGCGACGACGCCGGGAAAGGCGGCCTCGATCGACGCCACCGCGCCACCGCCGCGGCCCATCAGGCGGTGCACGGCGGCGTCGGCGTCATGAACCGGCACGCCGAGCCGGCGCAGCATCGCCGCAGCCGTCGACTTGCCCATGCCGATCGAGCCGGTCAGGCCGAGCACGCAGGGTCGGCCGCGGCCGCGGCGCCCGCTGCGCCGGCCCGGCCG
The DNA here is from genome assembly GCF_040905785.1 of Tistlia sp. Classification (NCBI taxonomy): domain Bacteria; kingdom Pseudomonadati; phylum Pseudomonadota; class Alphaproteobacteria; order Rhodospirillales; family Rhodovibrionaceae; genus Tistlia; species Tistlia sp. The sequence goes on along the minus strand of NZ_JBBDQW010000075.1, from coordinate 69,002 downwards.
GCTCGCCGTCATTCCGTCCCCAGAACGAAGTCGCGGAGCGCCGGCGTCACCTCCGGCTCGTGGCCGAACCAGGCCGCGAAGCCCGGCACCGCCTGGTGCAGCAGCATGCCAAGGCCGTCGACCGTACGGTTGCCGTGGGCCTGGGCGGTGCCGAGCAGCCCCGTGGTCAGCGGGGCATAGACCAGGTCGCTGACCACCGCCTCGGCCGGCAGCCGGTCGAGCCGCAGCGGCAGCGGTGGCTGGCCGCTCATCCCCAGGGCGGTCGTGTTGACCAGCAGGCGCAGCCCCTCGAGGGCCGTCTCGCGGGCCTCCCAGTCGACCGGGCGGATCGCGGCGCCGAGCTCCTCCGCCAGCGCCTCGGCGGTCGCCCGGGTGCGGTTCGCCAGGCGGATCTCCGGCACGCCGGCATCGCGCAGCGCGACCAGCACGGCGCGCGCGGCCCCCCCGGCGCCGAGCACCAGCGCCGGGCCGTCGCCGGGCCGCCAGTCCGGCACGCCTGCCTGGAGATTGCGAAGGAAGCCGAGGCCGTCGGTGTTGTCGCCGAGGATCCGCCCCTCCTCGAAGACCAGTGTGTTGACCGCGCCGATGGCGCGGGCGCGCTGGCTCAACTCGTCGCAGAGCTCGGCGGCCGCCAGCTTGTGCGGGACCGTGACGTTGGCCCCGCGGAAGCCGAGGTCGGCGAGGGCGCGCGCCGCCGCCTTGAAGCGCTCGGGGCGCACCGGCAGCGGCAGGTAGGCGCCGTCTATGCCGTAGTGCGCGAGCCAGAAGCCGTGCAGCCGCGGCGAGCGCGAGTGGCTCACGGGCCAGCCGAGCACGCCGGCCAGCCTGGCCTTGCCCGACAGAATCAGGGGGGACGGGCGCCCTGGGTCGCTCATCGCGGCACCAGGCCGCGGTCGCGCAGGAAGGCCAACAGCGGCAGCAGCGGCAGGCCGAGGATCTCGAAGAAGTCGCCCTCGATGCGGCTGAACAGCTGCACGCCGAGACTTTCGAGCTGGTAGCCGCCGACCGATTCCAGGACCCTCGGCCCCGCCGCCACCAGGTAGCGCTCGACGAAGTCCCGCTCGAAGCGGCGCATGGTCAGGCGGCAGACGGCGTTGTGATGCCACAGGCGGTTGCCGTCCTGGACGACGCAGACGGCGGTTTCCAGGCTGTGGCTGCGTCCGGCGAGGGCGAGGAGCTGCTCGGCCGCCGCCTCCAGGTCGGCCGGCTTGTCGTACCAGAGGCCATCGCAGGCGAGCAGCTGGTCGGCGCCGATCACCAGAGCGCCCGGCCGCTGCGCGGAAACCCGGGCGGCCTTCAGCTCGGCGAGGGTTTCGGCGGCCTGGATCGGCTCGGCGCCCTCGGCCTGCAGCGCCAGCTTGACCTCCGATTCGTCGACGCCGGCGGCCAGGGCCTCGAAGGCGAGGCCGGCGGCTGCGAGCAGGCGGCGGCGCGAGCCGCTGGCCGAGGCCAGCACCAGAGGCGGCGCGGCCTGCTCGCACAGGAGTCCGCTCGTAGTCGCCGACCCCCTCACTGGGCCGCGCCCTTGCCGCGCGCGGCGGGCACGCCCTGCCGGGCGCGGTGCTCGGCAAGGCGGGTGATGATCGCCGCCGCGGTCTCCTCGATCGAGCGGCGGGTGACGTCGACCACCGGCCAGCCGTTCCGGCTGTAGAGCCGGCGCGCCTCCGCGACCTCGCGGCGCACCGCCTCGAGGTCGACGTAGTCGGCTTCCTGGTCGCCGCCGAGCAGCCGCAGCCGGTTGCGCCGGATGTCGACCAGGCGCGCCGGGTCCTTGGTCAGGCCGACGATCAGCGGCGTCTCGGCGCGCTCGATCTCCTGGGGCAGCGGGACGCCGGGCACCAGGGGGTAGTTCGCGGCCTTGATGCCGCGGTTCGCCAGGTAGATCGTCGTCGGCGTCTTCGAGGTGCGCGACACTCCGAGCAGGATAACGTCGGACTTGTCGATCGTCTCGAGCCCGGCGCCGTCGTCGTGGGCGAGGGCGAAGTCCATGGCCGCGATCCGCTCGAAGTACTCGGCGTCCATCTCGTGCTGGGCGCCCGGCCGGCCCTCGGTCTCGACGCCGTAGTGGTTTGCCAGGACCGCGATCACGGGGTCGAGGATCGACACGCAGGGCACCGCCAGGCGGGCGCAGCCTTCCGTCAGCTGCCGGCGCAGGCGGCCGTCGACCATGGTGTAGAGCACCGGCCCCGGGGTCGCCTCGATGCCGGACAGCACGCGCTCCATGTGCAGCGGCGTGCGCACCATGGTCCAGGCGTGCTCGATCGTCTCGATCTGGCGGAACTGCACCGAGCAGGCGCGCACCACGGTGCCGACGGTCTCGCCGGTCGCGTCGGAAACCAGGTGGAGGTGGTGGTAGCCGGGCAAAGGCGTCCTCTGGGATCGGGGGATAACTCGCGCATCAGGGCGGACAAGTCGGGCGAGCGGGCGCGGTGCCGGATTGCATCCCCGTTCGGCCGGATTCCGCCCGCCGGGCCTGCCCAGGTGGATGGACCTTACCCCCGCCTGTGGAGCAGCGCGACGGCGGAGACTTTTCCCACTTATCCCCCTGATCCCGAAGCCCGTGCAAGGCCGTCTCGTCGGACCTGGTCCCGGGCTCCTTCCCCAGGACGGCCCGGTCGGCGACCTGGGGAAGGAGCCCGGGACGGAGGGTCGGAACCCGCGTATCCCCATCATCCACAGCCCCAACCACTACTACCTTCAAACCTTTATTAGATAAGAGAAACTGGAGTAGGGAAGAGGCGCCCGGAGGATAACCCCCCGCCTCGGAAGGACAGTTCATGGCTCCCCCACGCCCGGTCGGCTCTCGGCCGGCAGACAAGAAGTTCCTGCGCGCCCTGCGCGGCGAGGCGGTCTGGCCGCCGCCGGTCTGGCTGATGCGCCAGGCCGGGCGCTACCTGCCGGAATACCGGGCGACGCGGGCCGCGGCCGGCGACTTCCTGGATCTCTGCCTGACCCCGGAGCTCGCGGTCGAGGTGACGCTGCAGCCGCTCCGGCGCTTCGGCTTCGACGCCGCGATCCTGTTCTCCGACATCCTGATGGTCCCGCACGGCCTCGGCCAGAAGGTCTGGTTCGAGGAGGGCGTCGGGCCCCGGCTCGAGCCGCTGGCGAGCCCGGCGGCCGTGGCCACGCTGGAGCCGCAGCGCCTGCGCGAGCGGCTGTCGCCGGTCTTCGAGGCGGTCCGCGGGCTCAAGGCCGCCCTGCTGGCGGAGACCGCGCTGATCGGCTTCGCCGGGGCGCCCTGGACCGTGGCCAGCTACATGATCGAGGGCGGCTCCAGCCGCGACTTCCAGAAGGGCCGCGCCTGGGCTTACGGCGACCCCGAGGGCTTCCAGGGGCTGATCGACCTGCTGGTCGAGGCGACCGTGGACTACCTGCTGGCCCAGGTCGAGGCCGGCGCCGAGGCGCTCCAGATCTTCGATTCCTGGTCGGGAATCTGGCCGGATTCCGAGTTCCGCCGCTGGTGCCTGGAGCCTGCCAGGCGCATCGTCGCCGCCGTCAAGGCGGTCCATCCGGACATCCCGGTGATCCTCTTTCCGCGCGGCGCCGGCGTGCTCTACCGCGAGGTCGCCGAGGAGTCCGGGGCCGACGCCCTCTCGCTGGACACGACCGTGCCGCTGGACTGGGCCCGTGCCGAGCTCCAGAGCCGGCTCTGCGTGCAGGGCAACCTGGACCCGGTCGCCCTGATCGTCGGCGGCGCCGCGCTCGACCGGCAGGCCCGGCGGATCCTGGAGGCCTTCCGCGGCGGGCCCTTCGTCTTCAACCTCGGCCACGGCATCGACAAGACGACCCCTCCGGGCCATGTCGAGCAGCTGATGGCGCTGCTGCGGGCGGCTTGAGCCTTGGGGCGTCTTTCCGCGCCGACTGGTCGGCCTAGCTGTTGCCCCGGGGCTGCCGCGGTCCCGGCAGGTGGGCAGGAGAGGGTGGCGCCATGACCGGTGGAGCGATCACGGGCACGAAGAGGGAGAATCCCGGCAGGAACCTGCCGCAGGGCCATCCCGAGGTGCCCGAGCCGCGGATCGGTCTGCTGCTGATCAACCTCGGCACCCCCGACGGCACCGACTACCGCTCGATGCGCCGCTATCTCGGCGAGTTCCTGAGCGACCGCCGGGTCATCGAGCTCTCGCCCTGGCTCTGGCAGCCGCTGCTGCAGGGCGTGATCCTGACGACGCGGCCGTCGCGCAGCGGTCGCAACTACGCCAAGATCTGGAACCGGGAGCGCGACGAATCGCCGCTGCGCACGATCACCCGGGCGCAGGCCGAGGGCCTGGGCGCACGCTTCGCCGACGGGGAGGGCGTCGTCGTCGATTGGGCGATGCGCTACGGCAGTCCGTCGATCGGCGCGCGGCTCGAAGCGCTGGCCGAGCAGGGCTGCCGGCGGATCCTCCTGGCGCCGCTCTACCCCCAGTACAGCGCGGCGACGACGGCGACAGCCTGCGACCAGGCCTTCCGGGCGCTGATGACCCAGCGCTGGCAGCCGGCGGTGCGCACGCTGCCGGCCTACCACGACGATCCCGGTTACGTCGACGCGCTGGCCGAGAGCGTCCGGCAGGGCCTGGAGCGGCTCGACTGGGAGCCCGAGGTCCTGCTCGCCTCCTTCCACGGCCTGCCCAAGGAGAACCTGGCCAAGGGCGACCCCTACCACTGCCATTGCCAGAAGACGGCGCGGCTGCTGCGCGAGGCGCTCGGCTGGCCGGAGCAGCGCCTGCGCATCGTCTTCCAGTCGCGCTTCGGCCCGAAGGAGTGGCTGCAGCCCTACGCCGACGTCACCGTCGCGGAGCTGGCGCGCCAGGGCGTGACGCGCCTGGCGATGATCAGCCCCGGCTTCGCCGCCGATTGCGTCGAGACCCTGGAGGAGCTCGACATCGGCCTGCGCGAGACCTTCCTGGAGGCGGGCGGCGAGCGCTTCGCCTACCTGCCCTGCCTGAACGACGCGCCGGGCTCGCTCGATCTGCTGGAGCGCTTGACGCGGCGCGAGCTGGCTGGCTGGCTGGCGGCCTGAAGGAGCAAGCCCGCATGACCGACTTCCTGGCCGCCCACTACCCCTGGATCAAGGCCCTGCACGTGATCTCCGTGATCGCCTGGATGGCCGGCATGCTCTATCTGCCGCGGCTCTACGTCTACCATGCCTCGGCCGCGCGCGGCTCGGAGACCAGCGAGACCCTCAAGGTCATGGAACGGCGCCTGCTGAAGGCGATCGTGACGCCGGCGATGGTCGCCACCCTGGCCTTCGGACTGCTGATGCTCTGGGCCAACCCGGGCCTGCTCTCCGACGGCTGGTTCCACGGCAAGATCCTGCTGCTCGTCGGCCTGTTCGCCCTGCACGGCCTCTTCGCGCGTTGGCGCAAGGACTTCGCCGCCGACCGCAACGTGCGCTCCGCTGGCTTCTACCGGCTGATCAACGAGGGACCGACCCTGCTGATGGTCGGGATCGTCCTGCTGGCGGTCGCCAAGCCCTTCTGAAATCGCCGGCGCGGCCGGGGCGCCGGCGTCGAGCGGCCCTTGACGCCGCCGCCCGCCTCCGGTATCGACGGTCGCCTGACGGTGGCGCTTGCCCTCGTCGCAAACGCATCCCACCTTCGGTTCGAGAACAGCGGCCCGCCAAGGGACCCTTCCGTACCATCCCCAAAGTCTCCGTCGTCCGCCTGACGCCGCCGCGCTGCGGCAAGCCTGGACGGCAGAAGCAGTCGCATTTCACAGCACCCGTACCGTCCATCGAAGGTCGCAAGGCCGGGGCGGTCCTCGCTATCACCCCCCGTCTTTGAGAAGAACGGCAACCGCCGGTAGAGCCATGAATCTGCAGGAACTGAAAGCGAAGTCCCCGGCCGACCTCCTGGCCTATGCCGAGGGACTCGAGATCGAGAACGCCAGCACCCTGCGCAAGCAGGACATGATGTTCGCGATCCTCAAGCAGCTGGCCGACAACGAGGTGCCGATCTACGGCGCCGGCGTGCTGGAGGTGCTGCCGGACGGATTCGGCTTCCTGCGCAGCCCCGAGGCCAACTACCTGCCGGGCCCGGACGACATCTACGTCAGTCCCAGCCAGGTCCGGCGCTTCGGCCTGCGCACCGGCGACACGGTCGAGGGCCAGATCCGCAGCCCCAAGGACGGCGAGCGCTACTTCGCGCTGCTCAAGGTGCGCACGATCAACTTCGACCTGCCGGAGCAGACGCGACACCGCATCAATTTCGACAACCTGACGCCGCTCTACCCGACCCAGAAGCTGACGCTCGAGATCGACGACCCGACCTACCGCGACATGACCAACCGGGTCATCGACCTGACGGCGCCGATCGGCAAGGGCCAGCGCGCGCTGATCGTGGCGCCGCCGCGCACCGGCAAGACGGTGATCCTGCAGAACCTGGCGCGGGCCATCGAGGCCAATCACCCGGAGGTCTACCTGATCGTGCTGCTCATCGACGAGCGGCCCGAGGAGGTCACGGACATGGACCGCACGGTCAAGGGGGAGGTCGTCTCCTCGACCTTCGACGAGCCGGCGCAGCGTCACGTCCAGGTCACCGAGATGGTGATCGAGAAGGCCAAGCGCCTGGTCGAGCACAAGAAGGACGTGGTGATCCTGCTCGATTCGATCACCCGCCTGGCGCGCGCCTACAACACCGTCGTGCCCTCCTCCGGCAAGGTCCTGACCGGCGGTGTCGACGCCAACGCCCTACAGCGCCCGAAGCGCTTCTTCGGTGCGGCGCGCAACATCGAGGAGGGCGGCAGCCTGACGATCATCGGCACCGCCCTGATCGACACCGGCAGCCGCATGGACGAGGTGATCTTCGAGGAGTTCAAGGGCACTGGCAACTCGGAGATCGTGCTCGACCGCAAGATCGCCGACAAGCGCACCTTCCCGGCGATCGACATCGGCAAGTCGGGCACCCGCAAGGAGGAGCTGCTGGTCGACAAGGGCACGCTGTCGAAGATGTGGGTGCTGCGCCGCATCCTGATGCCGATGGGCGTCACCGATTCGATGGAGTTCCTGCTCGACAAGCTGAAGCATTCCAAGAGCAACGCCGACTTCTTCGAGGCGATGAACCAGTAGCAGCCCCGGAGGGCAGGCGGTTCCCTTGCAGGCGCCGGGCGGCATCGCGGACATCCTCGGACGGGCCCAGCGGGCGGCTCTGGCCGGGCGCCTCGGCGAGGCCGAGACGCTGTTCCGTCAGGCAGCGCGGGCGGCGCCGCGCGATCCCCGGCCGATCTCGGCGCTCGGCGACGTCGCCATGGCGCGGGGCGAGATCGACAAGGCGGTCGAGGGCTACCGGGCGGCGCTGAAGCTGGCTCCCGGCGTCGCCGAGATCGGCGTCAACCTGCTGGCCGCCCTGCGTCGCGGGGAGCGCCTGGCCGAAGCAGAGACCGCCGGACGCGCCCTGCTGCGCCGGCACCCCCGACACGTCCCCCTGCTCGGCAACCTGGCCCTGGTGCTGGCAGACCTCGGCAGGCTCGAGGAAGCCCGCAAGCTCTACGAGCGGGCGCTTCCGCTGCGCCCGGACAGCGTCGACCTGCTGACTAACTTCGGCAACCTGCTGCGCGACCTCGGCGACCCCGAAGCCGCGCTCGCCTGGTTCGACCGGGCGTTGGCCCTGAAGCCGCGCCAGCCGGAGGTCCTCTACCTGAAGGCGACCCTGCTGGAGCGGCTGAGCCGGCTCGAGGAGGCCGAGGCGGTGCTCGAGGCCGGCAGCGGCCTCAAGCACCCGGGCATGGCGCTGACCGCGGCGCGCCTCGCCGCGCGGCGAGGCGACCGGGCGCGCGCCATCGCCCTGCTCGAGCCCGAGCGGCCCGGTCCGCACTGGCAGGGCGACTGGTGCTATGCCCGGCATTTCGACCTGGGGCAGCTCTACGACGCAGAGGGCGACGCGGCGCGCGCCTTCGAGCATTTCGCCGAGGGCAACCGCCTGCAGGGCCTCTCGGCGACCGGTCGGCGGGCGCCGAAGGAGGCCTTCCTGGCCGGCATCGACCGCCTGGAACGCTGGGTCGAGGCCGTCGGCCGGCCGGATTGGCTCGCGTCGCCGCTGCCGGAGGGCCCGGAAGCGGCCCCCGCCTTCCTGGTCGGCTTCCCGCGTTCCGGCACGACCCTGCTCGACCAGTTCCTGAGTGGCCACCCGGCGATCACGGTGCTCGAGGAGAAGGCGCTGCTCGCCGAGGCGCGGCCCCGCGACTACCCCGACAGCCTGGCGACGCTCGACGCCGGCCGGATCGAGGAGCTCCGCCAGCGCTACTGGGACGCCGTGCGCAAGGAGGGCGTCGAGCCGGGGGCGGGCCGGCTGATCGTCGACAAGCTGCCGCTCAACCTGGTCGAGGTGCCGCTGATCCAGCGGCTGTTCCCCTCCGCCCGGTTCATCCTGGCGCTGCGCCACCCCTGCGACTGCGTGCTCAGCTGTTTCATGCAGCAGTTCCGCCTGAACACGGCGATGGCCAACTTCCTGACCCTGGAAGGGGCGGCGACCCTCTACGACCGCGCCTTCGGCCTTTGGCGTCGCTACGAGGCGGCCTTTCCGCTCCAGGTTCAGGCGCTGCGCTACGAGGACCTGATCGCCGACCCGGAGGCCGTGGCGCGGCCGCTGGTCGCCTTCCTCGGCCTGGACTGGCACGCCGGCCTGCTCGACCACGTGAAGACGGCGCGGGGCCGGCGCATCGACACGCCGAGCTACCGCCAGGTCACCGAGCCGCTGCACGGACGCGCCAAGGGTCGCTGGCGGCGCTACGAGAGCCAGATGGCGGCGGTCCTGCCGCTGCTGCGCCCCTGGATCGAGGCATTCGGCTACGACGAGTAGCCGTTCCCGTTGCGCAACGGCCGTTCTTGACGCAGCGGCTCCTCAGGGCAGCAGGATGGTCGAGCCGGTGGTCTTGCGCGCCTCCAGGTCGCGGTGCGCCTGGACCGCGTCCTTGAGCGCGTAGCGCTGGTTGATCTCGATCTTGACCGCGCCGCTGCCGACGACCTCGAACAGCTCCTGGGCCGAGGCGAGCAGGTCCTTGCGGCTGGCGGTATAGGTCACCAGGGTCGGCCGGGTCACGAAGAGCGAGCCCTTCTGGCTCAGCACGCCGAGATTGACCGGTGCGACGGCGCCCGAGGAGTTGCCGAAGCTGACCATCAGGCCGAGCGGCGACAGGCAGTCGAGCGAGCCTTCCCAGGTGTCCTTGCCGACACCGTCGTAGACGACCGGCACGCCGGCGCCGCCGGTGATCTCCTTGACCTTCTCGACGAAGTTCTCGGTGCGGTAGTTGATCGTGTGGGTGCAGCCGTGGGCCTTGGCCAGCGCCGCCTTCTCCTCGCTGCCGACCGTGCCGATGACCGTGACGCCGAGGGACTTCAGCCACTGGCAGGCGATCAGCCCGACACCGCCGGCAGCGGCGTGCCAGAGCACCGTCTCGCCCTTCTGGCAGCGGTGGGTGCGGCGGATCAGGTACTGCACGGTCATGCCCTGGAGCATCATCGCCGCGGCGGTCTCGTCGGCGATCGAGTCGCCGAGCTTGACGACCCGCTCGGCCGGCATCAGGCGCGCCTCGGTGTAGGCGCCGATCGGACCGCTGGCGTAGGCGACCCGGTCGCCCGCCTTCAGGTCCGAGACTCCCTCGCCGACCGCTTCCACGACGCCGGCGGCCTCCAGGCCGATGCCGCTCGGCAGCGGCGTCGGATAGAGGCCGGTGCGGTGGTAGGTGTCGATGTAGTTGAGGCCGACGGCGGTCTGCCGCAACCGGACCTGGCCGGCGCCCGGCTCGCCGAGCTCGACCTCCTCCCAGCGCAGGACCTCGGGACCGCCGGTCTCGTGGAAACGGATGGCATGCGGCATGGCTTGCTCTCTTTCTTGCGGGAAATCTCTGAGATTCGGCGCGCGCGGGCGCTCAGCCGAGATGGCGGGCGAAGAAGGCTCGGGTGCGCTCGTTCGCCCTGCCGGCGGCCGCGGCGTCGTAGTGGGCGCCGCCTTCGCGGGCGAAGGCGTGATCCTGGCCCTCGTAGCTGTGATGGAGGACCAGGTCGTTGCCCTCGAGGGCGGCCGCGACCTTGTCCTGCTGCTCCTTCGGGACGAAGCCGTCCTCGCGGGCGACGTGCAGCATCAGCGGCCTCGCGATGGCGCCGATCTCGCCCAGATGGTCGGCCAAGCCGACGCCGTAGTAGCTGACGTTGCAGTCGGCGTCGGAGCGCGTCGCCATCAGGAAGGCGAGCTTGCCGCCCAGGCAGTAGCCGACCGTGCCGACCTTGCCGGTCGCGGCCTCGTGGCCGCGCAGGGCGGCGAGCGCCGCCTTGAGGTCCTCGACGCCCTTGTCGACGTCGAACTTCTGCATCAGGGCGAAGGCCTGCTGCCACTCCGCCTCGCTCCGGTCCGTGATGTCGACGCCCGGCTGGATGCGCCAGAAGAGGTCCGGCGCGAAGGCGAGATAGCCCTCGGCGGCGTAGCTGTCGCAGAGCTCGCGCATGACCTTGTTGACGCCGAAGATCTCCTGGATCACCAGGATCGCGGCGGCCGGGGACTTGCCGGGCAGAGCGAGGTAGCCGCCGAAGCTGCCGCTGCCGTCGCTGGCCGGGATGGTCAGGGATGCCATGGTCGATCCTCCCGTCGTTTCTTGTCGCCTGCTGGTCGGGGCGGCCAGCCTAGCGGCAGTTCGCCGGTCCGTCATCCGGTACCTGGGGACGGCGGCAGCCCCGTCTGGACCCTGGCGCAGGGCCGGGCAGGGCGGCGGTCAGCCGCGGCTGGCGGCGATCGCCTCGGCGAGGGACTCCGGCTCGGTGAGGGGCAAGGAACAGGTCGCGCCGCGGCAGAGATAGCCCGCCGGTCGGCCCTCGAGCGGTCCCTTGCCGGCCGCCGGGTGCAGCGGCGGCAGGCCCGCGCCGGTTGCCGTGCGCTGCAGGACCAGGAACGGCAGGGGCCGGCGCAGCACCGCCTCTTCCAGCTGCCGCGTGGCGGGGTCCTGCTCGGGCCCGGCGACGACGACCTGCACCGCGTCCCGCAGCAGGTCGCTGGCGAGCAGCAGGGTCGGGTAGCCGAAGGGTGCCCGCTCGACCTCGCCCGAGAAGGCTGCGATCAGCTGCTCCGCGCGGGTCCGGTAGGCCTCGCGGCCGGTCAGGTGGAACAGCCGGGCGAGCACGGCTGCGGCCGTGCCGTTGCCGGAGGGCGTGGCGTTGTCGAGCCCGGTCTTGGGCCGCATCATCAGGTCGCGGCTGTCGTCGGCGGTCTGGAAGTAGCCGCCGTTGGCGCCGTCCCAGAAGTGGCGGTCGAGGGTCGCGATCCAGGCTTCCGCCTTGTCGAGATAGGCCGCCCGGCCGGTCGTCTGGTGCAGCGCCAGCGCGGCCGCGGCCATCTGGGCGTAGTCGTCGAGCAGGCCGGCATGGCGGTTGCGGCCGTGGCGCCAGACATGATGAAGGCGGTCGCCCTCGGCCATGCGGGTCGCGACGAAGTCGAAGGCGCACTCCGCGGCGGCCAGCCACTCCGGCTCCTCGAACACCGGCGCGGCCTCGGCGAGGGCGGCGATCGCCAGGCCGTTCCAGTCGGCCAGCACCTTGTCGTCCCAGCCGGGGCGGACGCGGCCGGCGCGGGCCGCGAGCAGCCTGTCCCGAGCGTCGGTAAGCCGCGCCTCGCCGGCCGTATCGAGCAGCGCCGGCCGGACGCTGCGGTTGAGGATGGTGCGGCCTTCCCAGTTGCCGCCCGCCGAGACGTCGTAGTGAGCCTTGAAGAAGCCCGCCTCCTCCGGGCCGAGCAGGGCATCGATCTCGGTCTCGCCCCAGATGTAGAAGCGGCCCTCCTCGCCCTCGCTGTCGGCGTCGAGGCTGGCCGCGAAGGCCTCGCTGGGCGGCCCGCCAGGGGCTTCCTCCGCCCGCATCTCGCGAAACAGCCACTCCACGGTCTCGCGGGCGCGGGCGGCGTAGAGCGGGTTGCGGTCCTCGGTCCAGGCCCGGGTCAGCAGCGTCAGGATCTGGGCATTGTCGTAGAGCATCTTCTCGAAGTGCGGCACCAGCCACTTCTCGTCGGTGGCGTAGCGCGCGTAGCCGCCGCCGAGGTGGTCGTAGATGCCGCCCTGGCTCATCCTGGTGAGCGTCAGCTCGACGGCGTGGCGGAAGGAGGCCTCGCCGCTGCGCAGCCAGGCCACCCACAACAGCTCCAGGACCGCCGGCTGCGGGAATTTCGGAGCCCCGCCCAGGCCGCCCTCCTGGGGATCGATCTCGCGCAGCAGGCGGCGGGCCGCCGCCAGCGGCGCCTCGGCCGCGAGCTGGCCGCCCGGCTGAGGCGCCGCCAGGCGCTCCAGGCCCTGACGGATTGCCGCGACGTTCTTGCCGACGTCGTCGGGTGCGTCGCGCCAGGCCGCGGCCAGTCCCTCCAGGACCTGGGCGAAGCCGGGGCGGCCGTAGCGCTGGCTCGGCGGGAAGTAGGTGCCGCCCCAGAAGGGCTCCCCCTGCGGCGTCAGGAACATGGTCAGCGGCCAGCCGCCGTGCTCGCCGAGCAGCGCCAGGGCGTTCTGGTAGAGCGCGTCGACGTCGGGCCGCTCCTCGCGGTCGACCTTGATGTTGACGAAGAGGCGGTTCATCAGGCCGGCGATGGCCTCGTCCTCGAAGGATTCGTGGGCCATCACGTGGCACCAGTGGCAGGCGGCGTAGCCGACCGACAGCAGGATCGGCTTGTTCTGCCGACGGGCCTCGGCGAAGGCCTCCTCGCCCCAGGGCCACCAGTCGACGGGATTGTGCCGATGCTGCAGCAGGTAGGGGCTGCTTTCCTGCGCAAGGCGGTTGGTCGGGCCGCTCTCCTCCCTGCGGATCTCGTCGGGCCTGGGGATCTCGTCGGGGTGGCTCGCCATCTCGCCTCGCATTGCTACGTGCGCCGGGCGCCCTTTGAGCGGAGCGGCACTTCCGCCTATATGAAGAGCGCGACGCTTGGACTCAACCACGACCGCCACACCGGCGGCCGGCAGGGAGGGGCGATGAAGGTCACCGTGGACATCGACTGCACGCCCGAGGAGGCGCGCGCCTTCCTCGGCCTGCCCGACGTGGCGCCGATGCAGGCCTCGCTGATGGCCGAGATCGAGAAGCAGATGAAGGCCAATCTCCAGGCGATGGACCCGGAGACGCTGTTCAAGACCTGGCTGCCGGCGACGATGCAGAACTGGGAGCAGCTGCAGAAGCTGTTCCGGAACCAGATGGCCGGCAGTGGCCGGAAGGAGTGACACTTTGGACGCCCTGGACGCGATCCTGACGCGCAGCTCGGTGCCGGCGCGGCTGCTGGGCGAGCCGGCGCCGAGCGACGGCGAGCTCGCCGAGGTCTTCGCCGCGGCCGTGACCGCGCCGGATCACGGCTCGATCCGCCCCTGGCGCTTCGCGGTGATCCGCGGGCCGGCGCTGGAGCGCTTCGCCGACCTCTTCGCCGAGGCGACCCGGCGCCGCGATCCCGAGGCCGGTGCGGCCGTGCTCGAGGAGGCGCGCCGCAAGGCGCTGCGCAGCCCGCTGGTCATCGCCGTCTGGGCGGAGATCCGCGAGGACCATCCCAAGGTGCCGCCGATCGAGCAGATCGTCTCGGCCGGTGCGGCGGTGCAGAACATGCTGATCGCACTGCACGCCAAGGGCTACGGCGCGATCCAGCTGACCGGCCCGAACGCCCACGACCCCTTCGTCAAGGCCGGCTTCGGGCTCCAGCCCAAGGACGAGATCGTCGGCTTCCTCTACGTCGGTACCCCGAGCGAGCCGCCGGCGGCCAAGCGCCGGCCCGATGCCGCGGCCTTCGTGCGCCACTGGGACGGCGCCGCCGCCCTCGATTCCGCAGCCGACTGAGCCCTCAGGAAGATACGGACCGGCAGCGGAACCGTGGCGGATCGGGACAGCATCTTCGCCCTCTCGACGCCGCCGGGCACCGGCGCGATCGCCGTCCTGCGCCTTTCGGGCCCCGGGGTCGGCGACGCCCTCGAGGAGCTGCTCTCCGGCCCGCTGCCGCCGCCCCGGCGCTTCAGCCAGCGCGCGCTCCGGGCACCCGACGGCGAACTGCTCGATCGCGGGGTGGTGGTCTGGCTGCCGGCCGAGGCGGGGAGCTACACCGGCGAAGACATGGCAGAGCTCCAGGTCCATGGCGGGCTCGCGGTCGTGCGCTCCCTGCTCTCGCTGCTCGCGTCGCTGCCCGCCTTCCGACCGGCCGATCCCGGCGAATTCACACGGCGCGCCTTCGAGGCGGGCCGGCTCGACCTGGTCGCCGCCGAGGCGGTCGCCGACCTGGTCGCCGCCGAGACCGCGCGCCAGCGGCGCCAGGCGCTGGCCGGCACCGAGGCCCTGACCGGGCGCCTCGCTGCCTGGGAAGGCGCGCTGGTCGCGGTCTCGGCGCGTCTGGAGGCGGCGATCGACTTTCCCGACGAGGATCTGCCCGCCGATCTCCTGGCGCGGGTCCGTGCGGAGACCGCCGGCCTCCGGGACGCGCTCCTGGCCGCCAGCTATGAGGTCGCGCTCGGCGAGCGGCTGCGCCAGGGCTTCGAGATCGCGCTGGTCGGCGCGCCCAATGCCGGCAAGTCGAGCCTGCTGAACGCCCTGGCGCGTCGGGAGGCGGCCATCGTCCACGAGACGGCGGGCACGACCCGCGACGTCGTCGAGGTCCGGCTCGATCTCGCAGGCTTCGCGGTGACGCTGCTCGATACGGCGGGCCTGCGGGCGGCGGCCGCGGTCGACCCCGTCGAGCAGGAAGGCATGCGCCGGGCCCGCGCGCGCGCGGCGGGGGCTGATCTCGTCGTTGTCCTGTTCGACAGCGAGATATTGCCGGTCATGGATCACGAAACGCTAGATCTGGTGGATGATCGGAGCCTGGCGGTGCTTTCGAAGTGCGATCTCGAAGCCGGCGGGGCAATGGCGCCCGGCGGCCTGCGAGCGCTGCGCGTGTCGGCGAAGACCGGCGAGGGCCTCGAGGCCTTGCAACAGCGCCTGGCCGAGCGGGTCACGGACCTATGTTCGGGGCAGGGCGATGCGCTCTTCAACCGCGAGCGCCATCGCGCCGCCCTCGCCGCCTGTGCAGAGGCGCTCGAGCGAGCCCTCGCGGCGAGGGAGCCGGCGCTGATGGCAGAGGATCTGCGGGTTGCCCGCAGCGCCCTGGGGCGACTGGTCGGGCGAATCGACGTCGAGCGGCTGCTCGACTCGGTCTTTCGCGAGTTCTGTATCGGCAAGTGACGCTGTTTCACGTGAAACAGCGGCATCGCCTGGCGACCCGGCGCCTTGACCGACGCGCACGGGCCTCGCATCTTGCGGACATGGCACCGCATTGGGACGTTCTGGTGGTCGGAGGCGGGCACGCCGGCTGCGAGGCGGCGGCGGCGGCGGCGCGCCTGGGTGCCCGGACCCTGCTCCTGACCCACCGGCCAGAGACCATCGGGGCGATGTCGTGCAATCCGGCGATCGGGGGTCTGGGAAAGGGCCACCTGGTGCGCGAGATCGATGCCCTGGACGGTCTCATGGGCCTCGCCGCCGACCGGGCCGGCATCCAGTTCCGGCTACTCAATCGCAGCAAGGGCGCGGCAGTCCGGGGCCCGCGGGCCCAGGCGGACCGCAAGCTCTATCGCCAGGCGATGCAGGGGCTGCTCGCCGAGCAGGCCGACTTGGCGATCGAAGCCGGGGCGGTCGAGGATCTGCTCCTCGACGGCGAGGGACGCTGCTGCGGCGTGCGCCTGGCGTGCGGGACGGAACGGCTGGCCGGCGCCGTGGTGCTGACCACGGGAACCTTCCTGCGGGGCGTGATCCACCTGGGCGAGAGCCAGACTCCTGCCGGCCGCGTCGGCGAGGCACCGGCCGTTCCCCTGGCCCTGACCCTGCAGCGCCTGGGCTTCGCGCTCGGCCGCCTCAAGACCGGCACGCCGCCGCGGCTCGACGGGCGCAGCATCGGCTGGGCGGATATCGAGCGCCAGTTGGGTGACGACCCGCCTGAAGCCTTCTCGACCCTCACCGAGACGATTGCCAATCCGCAGGTCGCCTGCGGCGTCACCTTCACGGGCCCCGAGACGCACGCCCTGATCCGCGACAATCTTCATCGCAGCGCCATCTACAGCGGCGCCATCGAGTCGCTCGGACCGCGCTACTGCCCCTCGATCGAGGACAAGGTGGTGCGCTTCGCCGAGCGGGAGCGGCATCAGGTTTTTCTCGAGCCGGAGGGCCTGGAAGACGACACGGTCTATCCCAACGGCATCTCGACGTCGCTGCCGGTCGAGGTTCAGAAAGCCTTCCTGAAGACGATCCCCGGGCTCGAGAAGGCCGTGATGCTGCAGCCCGGCTATGCTATCGAGTACGACTTCGTGGACCCCCGGCAGCTGAGCCGCGAGCTGGAATGTCGCCGTCTCCCGCGCCTCTACCTCGCGGGCCAGATCAACGGCACCACCGGGTACGAGGAGGCCGCCGCCCAAGGTCTCGTCGCCGGTCTCAACGCGGCCTTGGCCGCAGGTGGCGCCGAAGCCCGCTTCCTGCCGGACCGCGCGGACGCCTATCTCGGCGTGTTGATCGATGACCTGACCGGACGCGGCGTCACCGAGCCCTACCGGATGCTGACCAGCCGCGCCGAGTACCGGCTCCGGCTTCGGGCCGACAACGCCGACCAGCGGCTGACCGGGGTCGGCGTGGCGCTCGGTTGCGTGAGCCGCCGCCGGGAGCAGGCCTTCGCCGCCAAGACGGCGGCCCTGGCCGAGGCGCGGCGGCTGGCCGAAAGCCTGTCCGCGACGCCCGATGCCCTCGCGCGCCATGGCCTCGCGATCAACCGCGACGGTTTGCGCCGCAGCGCGTTGGCGTTACTCGCCTATCCCGAGGTCACCTGGGCACGGCTCTCGACGGTCTGGCCGGCGTTGGGTGCCGTCGCGCCGGCGATTGCCGAGCAGCTCGAGACCGACGCCCGCTACGCCAGCTATCTGACGAGGCAGGAAGCCGATGTAGAGGCTTTCCGCCGTGACGAAGCCCTGCGGCTGCCGCCGGCCCTCGACTACCGGCAGGTCCCCGGACTGTCTCGCGAGGCCTCACAGCGACTGTCCGAGGCGCGCCCGCTGACGCTGGGCTCCGCGTCGCGCCTGCCCGGCGTGACCCCGGCGGCGCTCCTGACGCTGCTGCGCTATGTCAAGCGTACCTCCGGCAGGGCGGCGTGATGGCCGCGCCGCTGACGGTGGAGGATCTGGCCGACCGGATTCCTGTTTCACGTGAAACACAGACCAAGCTCGAACTCTACGAGGCGACCCTGCGCCGCTGGAACCCTGCGATCAACCTCGTCGCCCGCAGCAGCCTCGAGGACCCCTGGCGCCGGCATTTCCTCGACTCCCTCCAACTCCTGCCGCTGATCGCGGCGGAAGGGGGTTCGTTGCCCCGGATTCTCGATCTCGGCAGCGGCGCGGGCTTTCCGGGGCTGGTGCTGGCCGTCGCCGGCGCCGGCGAGCTGCACCTGGTCGAATCGGATCGCAAGAAAATCGCCTTCCTCAGGGAGGTCGCGCGCGCCACGCAGACCCCGGTGACGCTGCACAACGAGCGCATAGAGGAATTGCCGCCGCAGCGCGCGGATTTCATCACCGCGCGCGCCCTGGCCTCCGCCGAGCGGCTCCTGGCCTGGTCGGCACCGCACCGGCAGGCGGGCACGGTCTGCCTTTTCCACAAGGGGCGCGGCGCGCAAGCCGAATTGACCCGACTCCCTAGCTCGGTGCAGGATCGCAGCGAGCTGTTGCCGAGCCTCAGCGACCCGGAGGCGCGCATCCTTCGCATTCGAGGACCCTGGACATGAACCCTGAGCCGGTCACCATCGCCGAGCGCGAAACCGCCGGCCCCGCAGCGCTCGCCCGTGCCCTCCCGGTGCGCACCAGCCGCATTCTCGCCGTCGCCAACCAGAAGGGCGGGGTCGGCAAGACGACCACGACGATCAACTTGGCGACTGCGCTGGCCGCCTGCGGCAAGGAAGTGCTGATCGTCGACCTCGACCCCCAGGGCAACGCCAGCACCGGCCTCGGTCTCGACCCCTCGAGCCGCAAGATTACCGTCTACGACGTGCTCATGGGCGAGCGTCCGCTCCTTGAGGCCGTGGTCGACAGCCCCGTGCCGCACTTGCAGATCGTTCCGGCCTCGGTCGAGCTGTCCGGTGCCGAGATCGAGTTGGTCGGCGAGATGGCGCGTGAGAACCGGCTGCGCAGCGCACTCGCCAGCTGCGCCGGCACTTGGGACTACATCCTAATCGACTGCCCACCGGCGCTCGGACTGCTGACTCTCAACGCCATGGTCGCCGCCCATTCCGTTCTGGTGCCGCTGCAAGCTGAGTTTTACGCCCTGGAGGGCCTGAGCCACCTGCTGCGTACCATCGAGCGCGTGCGTCGCGCTCTCAATTCGGAGCTCCGAATCCAAGGGGTCGTGCTGACCATGTACGACAAGCGCAACAACTTGTGCGACATGGTCGCCAAGGACGTGCGGCAGTATCTCGGCGCCCAGGTCTACGACACCATGATTCCGCGCAATGTCCGGATCTCCGAGGCGCCCTCCCACGGCAAGCCGGTGCTGCTCTACGACTTCCGCTGCGCCGGCGCCCAAGCCTACATCCGCCTTGCCCGCGAGATGCTGCGCCGCGAGGAGGCGCCGAAGCCGCTCGCCGCGATCGCCTCGTGAGCGGCGGACAGATCCCGATGACCGACAGCGACGCCCCCCGCCGCAGCAACCTCGGCCGAGGCCTGGCGGCCCTGCTCGGCGAGGACAGCGAGGACTACGCCTCCCTCGACCGCATGCGCAGCGCCAAGGAAGTGCCGATCGAGCGCCTGCACCCGAGCCGCGTGCAGCCCCGTCGCACCTTCACCGAAGATGCGCTTGAGAGCCTGGCCGCCTCGATCCGCGAGCAGGGCCTGCTGCAGCCGATCCTGGTGCGCCGCCATCCCGAGCGCACCAACGACTACGAGATCATCGCCGGCGAGCGGCGCTGGCGGGCCGCCCAGCGCGCCCAGGTTCACCAGATTCCGGTGGTCATCCGCGAGCTCACCGATGCCCAGGCGCTCGAGGCCGCCCTGGTCGAGAACGTCCAGCGCCAGGACCTCGACGCCATCGAGGAAGCCGATGGTTACCGCCGCCTGATGGAGGAGTTCGGCCACAGCCAGGACGACCTGGCCCGGCTGATCGGCAAGAGCCGGCCGCATATCGCCAACACGCTGCGCCTGCTCAACCTGCCCGAAGCGGTCAAGGAAAGCCTGCGGGCGCGGACCCTGACCGCCGGCCACGCCCGGGCGCTGCTGTCGGCACGCGATCCCGAGGCCCTGGGCCGGCAGGTCGTCGAGCGCGGCCTCTCGGTGCGCGAGACCGAGCGCCTGGCCGGCGAGGCGGCGAAGACGCCCCGGACCAGCCGCCAGCGGGCCGCCGCGGAGCGGTCCGCCAAGGCCTCGAAGGACGCCGATACCCTGGCGATCGAGCGGGATCTGGCCCAGGTGCTCGGCCTCAAGGTCCTGATCGACCTCAAGGACGGCGAGCGCGGCACCCTGACGATCCACTACGATACGCTCGACCAGCTCGACGACGTGCTGAAGCGCCTGAACAAGGCGGGCCAGCTCTAACCGGGCAGGGGCGGCGGGTTCAGCGCGCGCCGGTATCAGCGCGCCGGGCGCCGCTCGCGCCGCGCCGCCGCCAGCGCCGCCAGTTCCAGCAGCAGCCGGCCGCTCAGGGCCTCGTCGGGAAAGCCCGTACGCTTGCAGTCCGCCTCGGCCGCCATCAGCCGGTCCAGGGCCGACCCCAGCGCGCGCGGCGGCCACAACCGCATCTGTGCCTTGAAGGCCGCCGCCTGTTTCCAGAACACCGGTGGCCGCAGCTTCTTCATGGCGGCCTCGGCGTCGCCGCTCTCGCTCGCCAGGCCGACGGCCAGGTGGAGGCGCTGGAAGTGCCGGGAGACCGCGCGCAGCAGACCGACGGCCGTGACGCCCTCCTGCAGGCTGCGGGTCAGCGCCCGGTCGGCGCCGGCGAGGTCGCCGGAGCCGACGGCCAGCGCCAGGTCGTCCAGGCTCAGCGCCGCGCTGTCGCCGATCATCGCGCGGGCATCCTCGAGCTCGACGCGGCGCTTCGCGCCCTCGCCCATGTAGAGCACCAGCTTGTCGAGCTCGCGCCGCGTCAGCTGGCGGTCGCCACCGAGGTTGGCGGCAAGGTAGGCGGCGGCGTCCGGCGAGGCTGACAGCCCGGCCGCGCGGAGGCTCTCCTCGACGACCCGGCCGACGTCCCGGGCCTCGTCGCGGTAGCAGGCGATGACCGCCGCCTCGGGCCCGGCCGCCTCGAAGGCCTTGACCAGGGCCGCGCGCTTCGGGAGGTCGCCGGCCTCGACGACGACCAGGGCCTCGCCGGGCAGCGCGGCCAGGAACTCCTGGACCAGGCGGACCTGGGAATCCGCCAGGTCGCGCAGCGCGACGACGCGCCGGCCGCCGGTGAAGGAGAGGGCGGCCGCCTCGTCGAACAGGCGGGTCGGATCCTCCTTGAGGTCGCCGCCGGTCAGCTCGGTCAGGCGAAAGGGATCGTCGGCAGCGCCGAGCACGGCCGTGCGCGCGCCCTTGGCTCGCTCGCGCACCAAGCCGGCATCGGGGCCATAGAGCAGCAATGCGCGCAGCGTCGGCGGCGGGGCCTTGACCAGAGCCTCGGCTTGCTGCGGCTTGATCAGCATCGGCGGCGCGCGCCCCGGGCCCTGGTCAGGGCGCGACGGCGCCGGTCGCCAGGCGCTCGAAGTAGGCGGCCAGGCGAAGCCTCATCTGCTGCGCCAGCTGATCGATGCCACGATCGCGGGCGTCCGACTCGGCGGCATAGGTGCCGAACTCGGAATCGACGATGTTGTACGAGACGATCGACTTGGCGACGCCGCGGGTCATCAGCACTTTGTCGGCGTTGCGCACCAGCCGGTAGCTGCCGGCCAGGATCAGGTTGGCCCGGGTTGCCGTCTCGTCCTTGCGGACGCCGACCTCCTGCTCCTGGATCTCCAGGTCGACGCTGAGGTTGTAGCGTGGATCCACCGGCTGGCCGCGGGGGTTGAGCTCGTTGCGCAGGGCATTGTGCAGCTGCTGGCCGGGGCGGTCCGCGATCGGCAGGATCCGCACCGTCTGCAGCTCGCCCACGGTCGTTCCGCCTGCCGGGTGCTCGCCGTAGAGCGGCCGCAGGCCGCAGCCGGCGAGCGCGCCGGCCAGCAGCAGGACGCCGGCCGCCAAGAGAGCCGTGCCGCGCGCGGAACGGCGGCGGCCCGGGGCGCCTGCCGCGGCCCTAGGCAACGATGTTGACCACACGATTGGGCACGACGATCACCTTGCGCGGCTCCTTGCCCTCGAGATGCTTGCGGACCGAGTCCTCGGCCAGCGCGGCTTCGCGCACCAGCGCCTCGTCGAGGTCGCGGGCGAGATCCAGCCGGCCGCGCAGCTTGCCGTTGACCTGGATCGCGACGGTCACGCTCTCGTCGACGGTCAAGCGGCCGTCGGACTCGGGCCAGGGCTGGTCGGTCAGCAGGCCGGTGCGACCGAGATGGCGCCAGAGCTCCTCGCCCAGGTGCGGGACCATCGGCGCGGCGAGGCGCGCCAGCATTTCGCAGGCCTCGCGCAGGGCCCAGCGGTCGGCCTCGTCGCGCGGGGTGAAGCCGCCGAGCGCGTTGGCCAACTCGTAGAGGCGGGCGACCGCCTTGTTGAAGCCGAAGCCTTCGATGTCGCGGCCGACCTGCTCGACCGTCTTGTGAACCTGGCGACGCAGCACCGTGGCCTCTGCGCCGAAGGCCTCCGGCGCCGCCGAGCCGGGCGCCGGAAGCGAGGGCGCGGCCTCGGTCACCAGTCGGAATAAACGCTGAACAAAGCGCCAGGCGCCCTCGATGCCGGCCTCGGTCCATTCCATGTCCCGGTCCGGCGGGCTGTCGGACAGCATGAACCAGCGCGCCGTGTCGGCGCCGTAGCTGCCGATGATCGCCTCGGGATCGACCGTGTTGCGCTTGGACTTGCTCATCTTCTCGACCCGGCCGAGGGCGACGGGACGGCCGTCGGCGGTGGCGAGCCGGCCCTGGGCGTCCCGCTCGACCTCCTCGGGTGACAGCCAGCGGCCCTCCGGGTCCCGGTAGGTCTCGTGGCAGATCATGCCCTGGGTGAAGAGCGCGCCGAAGGGCTCGGCCTCGCGGGTGTAGCCGAACCGCTTGAGGCCGCGCGTGAAGAAGCGCGAGTAGAGCAGGTGCAGGATAGCGTGCTCGATGCCGCCGATGTACTGGTCGACCGGCATCCAGTAGTCGAGCGCCGCCCGGTCCAGCGGCGCCGCCTCGAGCTGCGGCGAGCAGAAGCGCGCGAAGTACCAGGAGGAATCGACGAAGGTGTCCATGGTGTCGGTGTCGCGCTCGGCGGCGCCGCCGCACTGCGGGCAGGCGACCGCCTTCCAGGTCTCGTGGCGCGACAGCGGGTTGCCGGGCTGGGCGAAGTCGACGTCCTCGGGCAGCGCGACCGGCAGGTCCGCGGCGGGCACCGGCACGGCGCCGCAGCCCGGGCAGTGGACGATCGGGATCGGGCAACCCCAGTAGCGCTGGCGCGAGACGCCCCAGTCGTGCAGCCGGTACTGGACCGTGCCGCGCCCGGCCTCCAGGGACTCGAGGCGTTCGACGGCCGCGCGCTTGGCCTCGGGCACAGCGAGGCCGTCGAGGAAGGCGGAGTTGATCAGGGTGCCGTCCTCGACGAAGGCCTCGTCCTCGACCTCGAAACCGTCCGCGGCACGGTTCGCCGGCAACACCACCGGCACGACCGGCAGGCCGTACTTGCGGGCGAAGTCGAGGTCGCGCTGGTCGTGCGCGGGGCAGCCGAAGATCGCGCCCGTGCCGTACTCGTAGAGTACGAAGTTCGCGACGTAGAGCGGCAACCTGCGCTCCGGGTCGAAGGGGTGGCTGACGCGCAGCCCGGTGTCGTAGCCCTGCTTCTCGGCGCGCTCGATGGCCTCCTCGCTGGTCCCCAGACGGTCGCACTCGGCGATGAAGTCGCGCAGCGCCGGATCGCCGGCGGCCAGCTCGGCGGCCAGCGGATGGTGCGGCGAGAGGGCGCAGAAGGAGGCGCCGAACAGCGTGTCGGGCCTGGTCGTGAAGACTTCGAGCGCATCGTCGCGGCCCTCGAGGCGGAAGCGGACCCGCGCGCCCTCGGAGCGGCCGATCCACTTGCGCTGCATCATCCGGACCTTTTCCGGCCAGCCGTCCATGCCATCCAGGGCATCGGCCAGCTCATCCGCAAAGGCGGTGATGCGGAAGAACCACTGCGACAGCTTGCGCCGCTCGATCGGCGCGCCGGAGCGCCAGCCGCAGCCGTCGATGACCTGCTCGTTGGCGAGCACGGTGCGGTCCACCGGGTCCCAATTGACCCAGGATTCCTTGCGGTAGACCAGCCCGGCCTCGAGGAACTGCAGGAACAGGTGCTGCTGGTGCCGGTAGTAGCTCGGATCGCAGGTCGCCAGCTCGCGGCTCCAGTCGATCGAGAGACCCATCGACTTCAGCTGTTCGCGCATGGCGTCGATGTTGGCGTACGTCCAGGCCGCGGGGTGCACGCCGCGTTCCATGGCCGCGTTCTCGGCCGGCAGGCCGAAGGCGTCCCAGCCCATCGGGTGCAGCACGTTGAAGCCGCGCGCACGCTTGTAGCGCGCGATCACGTCGCCGATGGTGTAGTTGCGCACGTGCCCCATGTGGATGCGCCCCGAGGGATAGGGAAACATCTCGAGGACGTAGTACTTCGGGCGCTCCGGATCGGCCTCGACCCGGAAGCAGCCGGCCGCGTCCCACGCCGCCTGCCACTTCGGCTCGCTGACCTTCGGATCGTAACGGCTCATGGGAGTCCTCGTGCTGCGGCCGGCAAGGGCCGCGGTCGTGATCGGTGCCGCGCCGGCGCGGGCGAGCCAGCGCTCGCGCCCGGGCTCAGCCCGCCTGCGCGATGCGCAGCTGCCGGGCCCGCGTCAGGATCGCGTCCTCCATCTCGGTATTGGTCTCCTCGCTGGCCGGCGCGTCGGCCCAGACACCGGCCTCGTCGCGGACCTGGCGGAACACGGAGGCACGGACGCCGTCGGCGCGCAGTTCCCGTCCCAGGATGAAGATGTTGACCTTGAAGCGCTCGCGCGCGCTCTGCTCGGGCGTGTACCACTCGGTGATGATGACGCCGCCGAAGGGATCGGCCGAGGCGAGCGGCATGAAGGACAGCGTGTCAAGCGAGGCGCGCCACAGGAAGGCGTTGACGCCGATGCCGGTGCCGCCGCCGTCGAACCCGGGCTGCTCCTTGCCGCCGCCGAAGAGATTGAGGCCGCCGGGGCCGAACAGGCTTTCCGACTCCTCGTAGGTGGCACCACCGCCTGGCCTGCTGCGGGGGTACGTCGTATTGGGGTCTGCTGCCGAGCAGGCGACGAGGCCGCCGACCAGGAAAGCGGCTACGGCGCCGCGAAGCAGGGGCCTGGCGGCCCGCGACAGACCGGTCGTGACGGAGAGGTTCAAGGACGGCATCGCTCTTCTTCAGTGCAAGCCCACCGCCGGTCGCGGGGGGTGGTCCGAGGGCGCCCGATGATAGACCATGGCCTTCGCCGCTGCGTCAAGCTGGCGGGGTTCTCCGGCTGCCCCGGCGTGCGCCCCCGCGTGAGCCGTGAGCGCGCTCGCGGCCCCGTCGGCGCCGAGGGGGCGGGGCGACGCAGCCCGATCGCTGCTTTCGCCCGGCGCGGCGACCCCGACCTAAGGCTGTTCGCGAAGGTGGCTCACTAAGGCTTTGTATCGACGGAGCTTCGCCGCCCTGTGGCATCGATGACACAGTATTGTCCAAACAGCACAGGACCGGCACGATCCACGTTGACCGGGGCCCGGCCGTCGAAGAGACTGCGCCTCGGATCGGAGCGCGGCTCGGCGCATCGATCGCCTTCTGTGACCGGGGTCGGGGACACTCCCATCCCTCTGGGGCAGAAAATCAACCGGTCCGGCACAAGCCGGGCTTAAGAAGGAAGGGTTGAGCAATGAAGAAGCTTCTTCTCAGCGGTACGGCTCTGGCGGCTGCCGGTGCTGTCGCTGGTGTGGCTGCTCCCGCCCAGGCTCAGATTGAGCTCGGTCTCGGCGGCTACATGTGGCAGTACGTTGGCTACGCCAACAGCGACACGAACATGGGCTCCGACAGCGACGCCTTCAACGGCTTCGACGTCAAGTCCAACTCCGAAATCTTTTTCGTCGGTTCGACGACCCTGGACAACGGCCTGAAGTTCGGCGTCAACGTCCAGCTCGAGGCCAACAGCAACGCCGCCGACCAGATCGACGAGTCGTTCCTGTTCGTCGAGGGTTCGTTCGGCCGCTTCAACATCGGCTCCGAGAACTCGGCCGGCTACCTGATGACCTACACGGCGCCGAACGTCGGCGTGGGCATCAACTCCACGGGCATCCTGACCGGCTTCCTGCCGCAGGGCGGCGGCACGACGGCGCAGTTCTTCCGCGCGCCGCTCGGTTCGACCTACCTCGAGGTCGATGCCAACAACGACTCGAACAAGATCACCTACTTCACCCCGCGCTTCTCGGGCTTCCAGTTCGGTGCGTCCTACCTGCCGGATCCGCAGCAGGACTCGAACTCGCAGGTCGACGAGGCGACCGTCTCCTACCGTGACGGCTTCTCGCTGGGCGCCAACTTCGTCGAGTCCTTCAGCGGCTTCGACGTCGCCGTTTCCGGTCGCTACGACTGGGCGAACGACGAGTCGGCTGCCAGTACCGACCCGCGGGTCTGGTCCGTGGGCGCGCAGGTCGGCTACGCCGGCTTCTCCGTCGGTGGTTCCTATGCGGACGCCGACGACATGGGCGCCAACACCGGCCGTTCCTATCACGTCGGTGCGGCCTACGAGACCGGCCCCTGGGGCGTCTCGATCGGCTACTTCAACGGCGAGGCGGACGGTTCCGCCGCTCCGGGCGACGACGAGTACCAGGCCTACGAGGGCGCGGTTGCCTACGCCTTGGGCCCGGGCATCACGGCCGTCGGCTCGGTCAGCTACCAGGACGTCGAGGCCGACAACGGCAACGAGACCGAGACCTGGGCTGTCATCGGTGCGTTCAGGCTCGCTTTCTGATCCGCGACCGATACCTGACCACGAGAGGGGGAGCGGCTTCGGCCGCTCCCCTTTTTCGTTCCCCGCTTTTCGTGCCGGGGGATTGCCGGCCCGCTCGCTGCCGGCGGTTTGCGTCCGCCGCGGGCGCTGAGTAGTCTGGGCGCGCAAGCATCCGGGCCTTCCGCCCTGGCCCGTCCCGTGGAGCGCCGCCAAGTGACATCAGCCGGTCTCGCCAAGCCGTCGCCGGCGGCCCGGCCCTCGAGCGAGGGCCCTGAAGCGCCGCCCGCCGCCGACCCGTCCCGCGCCTCGGCGCCGCTGGGCTTCGCCGAGCTGATCCACCCGCTCGCGCCCGACCGCTTCTTCTCGGAATTCTACGGGCGCCAGCCCCTGCACATCCCCGCCGGTTCGCTCGACAAGGCCGGGCGCACCGTAAGCTGGGCCGAGGTCAACCAGATGCTGGCGATGACCTCGATCTGGAGCGACTCCTCCCTGGAGCTCGCCCTCGCCGGCCGCCCGGTGCCGCCCCAGAGCTACTGCTACGAGGGCATCGACCGCGAGGGCCGCCGAACCCTGAAGCCGGACACGGCGCGCGTCCAGGAGGCGGTCGCCCGCGGCGCGACCCTTGTGCTCAACTACATCGATACGCTGGTCCCGGGCATCCGCTCGACGGCCGCCGCCGTCGCCTCGGCGACCGGCGCACCGGTCTCGGTCAGCCTCTTCGCCTCCTGGCAGAAGGTCCAGGGCTACAACGTCCACTTCGACACGCAGAACGTCTTCGCGCTCCAGGTCGTCGGCCGCAAGACCTGGCGGATCTATGCCAACCGCGAGGTCAATCCGGCGCGCATTCCCGGCTTCGACAGCGCCAGCGTGCCGCCGGACGAGGCGGAGAAGCGCAAGGGGCCCCTGCTGCTGGAAGTGACGCTCGAGCCGGGCGACCTGCTCTACGTGCCGCCCGGCTTCTACCACCAGGCACTGGCCGAGAGCGACGCCTCGGTGCACGTCGGCTACGGCGCCTGTCACTTCGTGATCCAGGACTTCCTGAACCTGCTGGTCCGCGACCTGCCGAAGATCCCGGCCTTCCGCGCGCCGCTCGCGCACTTCGACGAGCCGGAGGCCCTGGCCCGCCAACTCGCCGAGGTCGCCGAGCAGCTGCGGGCGATCGTCGCGCAGCCGCAGCAGGCCGAGACCATGCGCGGCTTCCTGCGCGCCAAGGCCTTCGAGCAGTACGCCGTCTTCGACCTGCCGCAGCGGCGGCCGAACCAGCGGTTCCGCCTGCGCCGGACGGCGAAGGCCCCAGATGCCGGCACCGGCACCCTGGCGGCGGACTTGGCCGCCTGGGCCGGCCGTGCCGAGCTCTTCGCCCTCAGCGACCTCCGGGCCGCCTTCGCGGAGCGCCCGGAAGCCGAGCTCGAGGCCGCGCTCCAGGACCTGATCCGCCGCGGCCTGGTGGAGCCGGTCTGAGGCCATGGCGACCCTGACGCCCCCCGGCTTCCGCCCGGCGACCCTCGGAGCCCCGGGCGCCGTCCCGATCCCGGGACAGGCCGCCGCGCTGCCGCCGGCACGTCCGACCCTTGTCTGGCTGGCCTCCTATCCGAAGTCGGGCAACACCTGGCTGCGTCTGTTCCTGGCCAACTACCTGCTGGACCGGACCGAGCCCTATCCGATCAACCAGGTCCACAAGATGACCTTCGGCGACATGCTCGCCGAGCCCTACGTCAAGCTGGCCGGCAAGCCTGCCGGGGCTCTCGACGCGGCGACGATCCACCGGCTCAAGCCGCGCGTGCATCGGCTGCTCTCGACCCAGGGGCCGGACCTGATCCTGATCAAGACCCACAGCGCGCTCTTCGTCGAGGACGGCATCCCGAGCATCACCGTGCCGGCGACCCGAGCCACGGTCTACCTGGTGCGCAATCCCTTCGACGTCGCCGACTCGGTCGCCCACCACTACGGGCTCAGCCTCGACGACGCGGTCTCCTCGCTCTGCTCGCCGGGCAGCGAGCTGCACGGCGACGGCCTGCGCACGCTCGGCCAGAAGATCGGCGCCTGGGGCAGCCACGCGACCCGATGGGCCGACGCCCGCCCGCTCAAGCCCCTGGTGCTGCGCTACGAGGACATGCTGCGCGCGCCCTTCGACGCCTTCTCCGCCGTCATCCGGCATCTCGGCGTCACCCACGACGCGGCGCGCATCCAGCGCGCCGTCGGCTTCGCCTCCTTCGAGGAAGCACGAAGCCAGGAGGACCGCTTCGAGTTCCTCGAGCGCTCCCTGCAGGCCGAGAAGTTCTTCCGCGTCGGCCGCGTCGGCAAGGGCTTCGAGTCCCTCGACGAGGGCCAGCGCCGGCGCCTGATCGAGGCCAACCGGGAGGCGATGCGCCGCTTCGGCTACCTCGACGCCGACGACCGGCCGGTCCTCTGAGGGGCGGCGCCGTGGGCGGCATCCTCTGGCTCGCGTCCTACCCGAAGTCGGGCAACACCTGGGTCCGGGCCTTCCTGGCCAACCTCTTCGCCAACCAGCCCGGGCCGCTGGCCATCAACGAGTTCAACCGCTTCGCCGTCAGCGACCAGCGGGTCGGCGAGTACGAGACCCTGACGGGGCGCGCCTACCAGGACATCGACGACGAGGAGGTCAACCGGCTGCGTCCCCAGGCGCAGCGCATGATCGCCGCCTCGCGGCCCGAGACCGTCCTCTGCAAGACCCACAGCAGGATCGCCGTGCTCAAGGGCTCGCCCACCGTCGAGCCGAGCGTCACCACCGGCGCCGTCTACGTGCTGCGCAACCCGCTCGACGTCGCGCCCTCCTACGCCGACCACTTCGGCATCGATCTCGACACCGCGATCGCCTACCTCTGCGACCCGAACAACCACATCCAGCGGCACGACCGCCTGACCTTCGTCTACCTCGGCAGCTGGCAGGAGCACGCGACCAGCTGGCTCGGCGCCCCGGGCCTGCGCTGCCACTTCCTGCGCTACGAGGATCTTCTGGCCGAGCCCGCCCGCGGCTTCGGCGGCCTGGTGCGCTTTCTCGGCCTGCCGGCCGATCCGCGGCGCTTCGAGCGGGCGTTGCGCTTCTCCTCCTTCGACGTGCTGCGCCGGCAGGAGGAGCAGAGCGGTTTCGTCGAGCGCTCGCCCAATGCCGAGCGCTTCTTCCGGGGCGGGCGGGCCGGCGTCTGGCGGGACATCTACACGCCGGCCCAGCTCGAGCGGCTGATCGAGGGCTGCCGCGACGGCATGCGGCGCTTCGGCTATCTCGACGAGCACGACCGGCCGGTCGAGACGGCGCTGCCGATCCGCCAGCAGACGGGGGCGGCGGGATGAGTTCGGAGCCGGCCGCGCAGGCGATCGCCGCCAGCCTCGCCGAAATCCGCACGCGCATCGAGCGCGCCGCCGAGGCGGTCGGCCGACCGGCCGGCGAGGTCACGCTGGTCGCGGTCTCCAAGACCTTCGGCGCCGAGGCGGTCGCGGCCGCCATCGCCGCCGGCCAGCGGGTCTTCGGGGAGAACCGGGTGCAGGAGGCCCAGGGCAAGTTTCCGGAGCTGCGCGCGCGTCATCCGGACCTGGAGCTGCACCTGATCGGGCCGCTGCAGAGCAACAAGACCGCCGAGGCGGTGGCCCTGTTCGACGTCATCCAGACGCTCGACCGGGAGAAGCTGGCGCGTGCCCTGGCGCGCGAGATGGCCAGGCAGGGCCGGCGGCCGCGCTGCTTCGTCCAGGTCAACACCGGCGAGGAGCCCCAGAAGGCCGGGGTGGCGCCGGCGGAGGCGGCGGCCTTCGTGCGGCTCTGCCGCGACGAGCTCGGGCTGCCGGTCGAGGGGCTGATGTGCATTCCGCCGCTCGAGGACGCGCCGGCGCCCCACTTCGGGCTGCTGCGCGGCCTCGCCGCCGACTGCGGCCTCGCCGGCCTGTCGATGGGCATGAGCGCGGACTTCGAGGCCGCGGTCCAGCTCGGCGCAACCCACGTGCGTGTCGGCAGCGCGATCTTCGGCAGCCGTTCTTAGTCTGGGTCTCTCACCAGCACGCCGTCGCCGGGCGCCGCGTCGCGCAGCAGGCTGCGCAGGTCCTCGTGGGCGAGGGCGACGCAGCCCTCGGTCGGCCGCCAGTCCGGCCGCGCGCAATGCAGGAAGATCGCGCTGCCGAGACCGGGGCGTGGCGGGTCGTCGTTGTGGCCGAGCACGACCAGCAGGTCGTAGAGCCCGTCCTCGCGCCACAGCTGCTCGTGGCTGGCGGGGAAGGGCAGGGCGACCGGCCGGTTGTAGGCGGGGTGGCCGGGATCGTCGCACCAGCCGTCCTGCGGCGCGATGGCGGCGGCCGGCAGCGGCCAGGCGGCGGGCGTCTCGCGGTCGGGACGGAACAGCAGGCGGCGCAGCGGCCAGCGCCCGAGTGGCGTCGCCCCGTCGCCCTCGCGCTTGGCTTCGGCCGCGACCACGCCGCCCCGGCCGACGACGCAGCGCCAGCGCTGCGCGCCCCAGCGGGCCTGCCAGGCGGCCCCGTCACGGGTGACGACGAGATCCATGGCGAGCGCTATAGCGCGGCGCGCGTCCCGGGGCCAGGGCCGAGCCGCCGGCCTCCTCAGTTGGCCGCGGTGCCGCCGCCGCCCTGGCCGCTCAGCGCCTGGTACTTGCCCAGGGCCTCCATCATGCGGTCGGTGAAGTTGGCTTGGGGCGCAATGCCGCCGGCGAAGCGCGGATCGGCGCGCAGGCCGGGGGCGACTTGGCTCGTCTCGACCAGGCTCGCACCGGCCGCGTCGGCTTCGCCCGGCTCGAGCGACGCCGCCTCGCGGCGTATGGCGGCCCGGCTGAGGCTGGCCGGGTAGATCCCGGGCTGGCGCGGCGGCAGCGGGCTGGTGTCCGCGGCATGCTCCGTGCTGACCTGGCTGGCTATGGCGGGGCCGGAGAAGTCGCGCGGGCTCAAGGGCATGAAGCTCTCGCGCGGCGGCACACGGCCGCCGCTGGCGGCCGGGACGCCGGCCAGCGCGGCCCGGTCCTCCTCCTGCAGCCCCTGGTCGGCCTCGGCCTGCGCCGGCGTCGGGCTCCCGCCGGCCTGCGCGCCCGACTGCGAAACGGCACTGCGGACGTCGTTGGCCAGGGCCGACAGCGCGTCGGCACCCGTCAGCACCGCGCCCCGGCCGGCCTCGGCAGGCGGCCCCGGCTGGGTCACGGCCTGGCGCGCCGCCGCCTGGACGGCTGGCGCCTCGGTGCCTGCGGGCAGTGCTGGGGCAGACGTCGCGCGCTGCGCCAGGCCGCCGTCGGTGGGCGGAGTCGTCGCAGCGGCCGTCTGGTCGGGGGTCGTGGCGCCTGCCGCGGAGCCCCGAGCCGCGGTATCGGCGGCAATCGGCGCGGACCCGTCGCCGCCGGAGATCATGGCGAGGGCGAGTCCCCCGATGTCGCGGCCGCTGGCCTGCTGGACCACCGCGCCGACCAGGCCGGCGACGAGGCCGACGGGGCCGCCGTAGATCAACGAGCCGACGACCGCGGCGCTGCTGTCCAGGGTGTCGCCGGTGACCGCGCGGTAGATCGGGCCGACGACGGGGATGTGCTGCAGCGGGTTGATGACGTCGAGGAACTGCCCGAAGGTCATCTCCCGGTCTTCCGGGCCCATTTCGCCGGCGGCGCGCAGGCGCTCGCGCTGCTCGGCCTTGAGCGGCGGATGGATGAAGGGATCGAATTCGGAGCTGTCCATTATGGCCTGCATCACGCAAGACCGATGCCAGAGGCCGTCACCAGCCGAGTCAGGCACTTAGCGAAGCGGTCCGGCGGCACCGGCCACTCTTGCCCGGCAGAAGCTGCCGGTCAGAACAGGTGGCCGAAGCGTGCCGCCTTGGTCGCCAGGTAGCCTTCGTTGTGGCCGTTGGAGGGGAAGCTGTGCGGCACCCGCTCGACGATCTCGATGCCGGCCCCGGCGAGGGCCTCCAACTTGTCGGGATTGTTGGTCAGCAGGCGCACGCGCGCGACCCCGAGGGCCTCGAGCATCGCCGCCGCCGGCCGGTAGGTCCGTTCGTCGCCGGCGAAGCCGAGGGCCTCGTTGGCCTCCAGGGTGTCGGCGCCGCGATCCTGCAGGGAATAGGCGCGCAGTTTGTTGACCAGGCCGATGCCGCGGCCTTCCTGGGCGAGATAGAGCAGGATGCCGCCGCCCGCGGCGCTCATGGCGGCGAGGGCGCCGCGCAGCTGCTCGCCGCAGTCGCAGCGCAGCGAGCCCAGCAGGTCGCCGGTGAAGCACTCGGAATGGACCCGCACCAGCGGCGTGGCCTCCTCCTCGGGGCGCCCGACCAGCACCGCCAGGTGCTCGCGGCCGCCGTCACGCGGCCGGAAGGCGACGATTCGCGCGTCCCCGGCGAGCGCCAGCGGCACCCGTGCCTCGGCGACCCGGACCAGGGTCGTATCGACCCAGCCAGCGTAGGCCGCGACTTCGCCCGTCGAGACCCGCCAGGGGCAGTCGAGCGCGCTATGGGCGAGCAGGGCGATCGGCATCAGGTGCGCCAGCTTGCAAAGGCCGAGCGCGGCTTCGGTACCGCTGGGCGCGGCCCCGAGGCGGTCCTCGGCGGGCAGGTCGGCCCGGGGCCGGCCCGGATCGATCAGCGGCAGCAGCTCGGCGAGGCCGAGTCCGGAGACCTCGAGGGCCGCGTGGCCGGCGTCGTCGTGCCAGGCGGCGCTGACCAGCCACAGGCCGCCAGGGCCGGCCTGCGACCTGAAGGCGCGCAGGCCGGCCTCGTCCAGGCACTCCGGCGCCGCCGCGAGCAGCGGCCCGCCGGCCGCCTCGAGGACCACGGCGGCGCCGCGGCGCAGCGCCGCCAGGGCCTGCTGCACGCGATGAGCCGCCTCCTGGCCGGAGGGGAGTGGGGGCGAGCGCTGGTCCATGGCGGTGCGTCGAACTCCGTGAAGGAAGCGACAAGGGCAAGGTCGGCGAGGCGACGGGACGACGGCAGGGGCGCTGCCGCCACCCGACGGTGGCCGATCCTCTGCGGCAGCCGGCTTTCCATGGCCGGCCACGCTGCCTATACATGGGGCAACCGGCGGCGCCGGCAACGCAGGGGAGGCTTGAAGCGCATGGGCGGGACGCTATGGCGGGGCTACGACAAGGCGGCGCTCGATCGGCAGATCAACCTGCGGGCCCGGACGCCCGAACATGTCGAGTTCTTCGCGCGCTGGGCCGAAGACAGCCGCCGGGTGCGCGCCGCGGCCGACGGCCGGCTCGACCTGCCCTACGGCGACCAGCCAATGCAGACCCTCGACTTCTTTCCGGCCGGCAAGCCCGACGCGCCCCTGATCGCCTTCGTCCACGGCGGCTACTGGCAGTCGCTCGACAAGGGCGACTTCTCCTATCTGGCGCCGCCCTTCATCGAGGCGGGCGTCGCCTACGCCTCGATCAACTACAGCCTCGCCCCGGGGGCGACCATTCCCCAGATGGTCGACGAAATCGAGCAGGCCATCGCCTGGCTCTACGAGAACGCCGAGGATCTCGGCTTCGACCGCGAGGGCATCGTCGTCGCGGGGCACTCGGCGGGTGGCCACCTGGCGGCCATGGCGGCCGTCTGCGACTGGTCCCGGCGCGACCTGCCGCACGACCTGCTGCGCGGGGTCTGTGCCGTCTCGGGTATCTACCAGCTCGAGCCGATCCGCCTGTCCTACCAGCAGGAGACCCTGAAGCTCGACGCGGCCGCGGTGGGGGCCTGCAGCCCACAGCAGCGCCTCGCCGCCCTGTCGCCGGAGCTGGCGCCGGCGATCCTGCTGGCGGTCGGCGAGGAGGAGCCGGAGGAGTTCATCGAGCAGCAGGGCGAGTTCCTGGCGGCCTGGCGCGGCCAGGGGCTGGCCGGCGCCGAGCTGACGCTGCCCGGCCGGCACCACTTCAGCGCGATCGATGCGCTCGGCGAAAAGGGTCATGCGCTGCATGAAGCGCTATGCTATCTAGCGCAAAACGGGGCGATTTCCTGAGTCCGCCCGGTTCGGAGACCACGAACGCGGGAGTGCCGAGCTGACCATGCGGGCGCCGGCTTCGAAGAAGATTCTGATCGTCGACGACGACGAGAGCCTGCGCGGCTCCCTGGCCGAGCAGCTGCAGCTGCACGAGGAGTTCTCGACGGTGCAGGCGGAATCCGGCTGCCGCGCCCTCGAGCTCGCCAAGGCCGACCACTTCGACGCGATCCTGCTCGACGTCGGCCTGCCCGACCTCGACGGCCGCGAGGTCTGCCGGCTGCTGCGCCGCAACGGCGTCAAGTCGCCGGTCATCATGCTGACCGCCATGGAGAGCGACGCCGACCAGATCCTCGGCCTCGACGCGGGCGCCAACGACTACGTCACCAAGCCCTTCAAGCTCGGCGTGCTGCTGGCACGGCTGCGCGCGCAGCTGCGCCAGCACGAGCAGAGCGAGGATGCGGTCTTCTCGATCGGCCCCTACACCTTCCGTCCCGCCGCCAAGCTGCTGCAGCACGGCGAGACCAGCCGCAAGGTGCACCTGACCGAGAAGGAGACGGCGATCCTCAAGTACCTCTATCGGGCCGGCGACCGGGCGATCGGCCGCGACACGCTGCTCGGCGAGGTTTGGGGCTACAACGCGGGGGTCACGACCCACACGCTGGAGACCCACGTCTACCGGCTGCGCCAGAAGATCGAGACCGACCCCTCGAACGCTGCGATCCTGGTGACCGAGCCGGGCGGATACCGCCTGATCCCTTGAGCGCCCTTCCGACCGCAGCAGGCGCGCTACTTGGTCGGCCGACCGCGACGCCTTACATAGAGGGCGCTATGGCACTGACCGAGTCCGGCCGTTGACGCAAGGCACCGACTTCTCCGTGACTTTCTGGGGGGTTCGCGGATCGATCGCCTGTCCCGGCCCCGAGTACAACCGCTACGGCGGCAACACCTCCTGCCTCGAGGTCCGCTGCGGCGACCAGCTGCTGATCTTCGATGCGGGCACCGGACTGCGTCCGCTCGGCCAGCGCCTGATCAGGCAGTGCGGCCCCGAAGGCCTCGACTTCGACATCTTCCTGACCCACACGCACATCGACCACATCGCCGGCGTGCCCTTCTTCGCGCCGCTGTTCGACAGCCGCAACCGGATCCGC
Organism: Tistlia sp.; assembly: GCF_040905785.1. Classification (NCBI taxonomy): domain Bacteria; kingdom Pseudomonadati; phylum Pseudomonadota; class Alphaproteobacteria; order Rhodospirillales; family Rhodovibrionaceae; genus Tistlia; species Tistlia sp. The sequence goes on along the minus strand of NZ_JBBDQW010000075.1, from coordinate 33,990 downwards.
CTGCACGCCGGCCACCTGGAGGCCGGCCTCGAGCTGCACAACGTGCTCTGCAAGTTCATGTCGGCGCCGCTCTTCCCGGTGCCGCCCGCGATCTTCGCCGCGGACTGCAGCTTCCTCGACTTCACCTGCGGCACGACCCTGCGGCCGCGGCCCGGCGTGACGCTCAGGACGGCGGCGCTCAACCATCCGAACGGCGCCTGCGGCTACCGGATCGAGTTCGATGGCCGGGCGATTTGCTACGTCACCGACACCGAGCATGTCGAAGGCGAGCTCGACTCGACGATCCTGGGGCTGATCGAGGGCGCCGACCTGATGATCTACGACTCGAGCTATACCGAGAGCGAGTATCCGCGCTATCGCGGCTGGGGCCACTCGACCTGGCAGCAGGGCGTGCGCCTCGCCGAGGCCGCCGGCACGCGGCTCGCGATCTTCCACCACGACCCGTCCCACGACGATGCCTTCATGGACCGGGTCGCCGAGGAGGCCGAGGCCGCCCGCCCGGGCACGGTCGTCGCCCGCGAGGGCATGACCCTCTCGCCGTGACGGCCCCAGCGAGGAGCGAGGCTGCGATGGGCGGGGCGCGATGAGCAGGGGCCTGCGCCGGCGCCTCGCCCTCGGCCTGCCGACGCTGCTCGGGCTGGCGGAGCGCGGGTTCTTCCTGCCCCATCGCTACGCCGGCAGCTGGCCGCGGCGGGTCCGCGACAATGCCTATCCGGAGCTGGCGGAGAGCTTCCGGGCCGCCGAGCCGGCCCTGCTGGCTCTGCTTGAAACCATGGAGCGCCACGCCCCGGCGCTGCGCGCGATCGGCGACGCGCCGCCGTCGGCGCCGCGCTGGCGGCAGAGCTGGTTTCCGCGCCTCGACGCCGCCGCCGCCTACGTGCTGCTGCGCGAGCGGCGGCCGCGCCGTCTCGTGGAGGTCGGCTCCGGCCACTCGACCCGCTTCTTCCGCCGGGCCGCCCAGGACGGCGACTTCGCCCTGGCGATCACCGCGATCGACCCGGCGCCGCGCGCGGACATCGCCGCCCTGCCGATCACCCTGCACCGCCGGCTGCTGCAGGAGCTGGTGCTGGCACCGGGGCCGGGGCCCTTCGACGGACTCGGCGCCGGCGATGTCGTGTCGCTCGACTCCAGCCACCTGCTGGTGCCCGGCAGCGACGTCGACCTCTTCTTCGGCCGGGTCCTGCCGCGCCTGCCGCTCGGCTGCCTGCTGCAGATCCACGACATCTTCCTGCCGGACGACTACCCGCCGGCCTGGGACTGGCGGGGCTACAACGAGCAGCAGGTGCTGCCGCCCTTGCTCCAGGGCGGCGGCTGGAGGATCCTCTGGTCGAGCCGCTGGGCGGCGACGCGCCTCTCCGAGCGGGTTGCGAAGGGTGTCGCGGGCAGCCTGCCGCTGATGCCGGGCGCCCTCGAGACCAGCCTCTGGCTCGAGCGGGTGCGCTGACGCCGCGCGCCATCACGCGCTTCTGATCGCCGCTTGAGCGCGAAAACCGCTAAGGCTCAGTCTCGGCCCCAGCAAGCGAGGGAGGCGGCGGTGGTTTCCAAGGAGCTGACGCCCGGGCCGAGCGCAGGAGATCCGGCCTCCCCGCAGGTTGCCGTGACTTCGCCGGCTCCGGCAGCCGAGGCCCGCCCTTCGCTCGCGGCGCGGCTGTTCGGCCGCGACGTCGATCGCCTGCAGCTGCCGCGCCGGGTCCGGGAGGCGATCCAGGGCCAGGAGGACCGGACCGAGCGGCTGATCGGCTGGCTGCAGCTCGCCATCGTCCTGCTGTTCGGCACGCTCTACCTGATCTCGCCGAAGACAGCGCCCGAAGGACTGGAGGTCCAGCCGGTGCCGATCGCGCTCGGCGTGTACCTGGCGCTGACCCTGGTGCGCATCGCCTGGGCCTATGCCGGGCGGCTGCCGGACTGGGCGGTCGCGCTGTCCTCGGTCGTCGACATGGCGCTGCTGATGGCGCTGATCTGGTCGTTCCACCTACAGTACGGCCAGCCGCCCTCCTTCTACCTGAAGGCGCCGACCCTGCTCTACGTCTTCATCTTCATCGCCCTGCGCGCCCTGCGCTTCGACGCCCGCTTCGTCGTCTGGTCGGGCGTGGTGGCCGCGGCCGGCTGGCTGATGATGGTCGCCTACGTGATCTATTCGAACCCGCAGGACTCGATGATCACGCGCAACTACGTCGACTACCTGACCTCGAACGCGATCCTGCTCGGCGCCGAGTTCGACAAGGTCATCTCGATCCTGGTCGTCGCCATCGTGCTCGGCGTCGCTCTGGCCCGCGGGCGCAACCTCCTGGTCCGCTCGGTCAGCGAAGGCATGGCCGCGCAGGAGCTGTCGCGCTTCTTCGCGCCGCAGATCGCCCGGCGCATCACCGGCTCCGAGCAGGTCGTCCAGGCGGGCAGCGCCGAGATCTGCGAGGCCGCGATCCTCAACCTCGACCTGCGCGGCTTCACCCCGCTCGCCGAGACCGAGCCGCCGCAGGCGGTGCTCGCGATCCTCGGCGAGTACCAGGCGCGGGTCGTGCCGATCGTCCAGGCCCACGGCGGCTCGATCGACAAGTTCCTGGGCGACGGCATCATGGCCTCCTTCGGCGCGACCCAGCAGAGTGAGACCTATGCCGCCGACGCCCTCCGCGCGCTCGAGGCGGTGGTCGCGGAGGGCTCGCGCTGGCGCGAGGAGCGCAGCGCCGCCGGACGACCGGCGCCGGCGGTCAACGGCGCGGTGGCGACCGGGCCGGTGCTGTTCGGCGCGGTCGGCACTGCCAAGCGCCTGGAGATCACCGTAATCGGCGAGGCCGTCAATCTCTCGGCCAAGCTGGAGAAGCACAACAAGCAGGCCGGCAGCCTGGCGCTGGCGACCGCCGCGGCCTACGCGCTCGCCTGCCGCCAGGGCTTCGAGCGGCGGCCCGCCCACCAATCGCTGCCCGGCGAGGCACTCGCCGGGGTCGGCCTGCCGCTCGACCTCGTGCGGCTCGTCTGAAAAGGGCGCGGCAGACCGGCAAGCCGCTCAGCGGCCGTTGCCGCCGTTGCGCTCCTGCTCCTCGCCGAGGACCAGCCCGGGGTCGAGGCCGAGCAGGCCGCAGAGGCGCTTGAACTCGCGGATCTCGGCCGGGTGGTCGACGCCGTCGGCGCCCAGCACGAGGTAGGCGGCCCGCAGCAGCGTCCGGCTGTGCTTGTAGCGGCCCTGGAAGCGCTCGACCTTGCGGTAGAGCACGCGGCGCGCCCGCAGTGCCTCCAGCGGATCGGCCAGCAGCGTGCGGTACTGCTCGAACAGCAGCAGCGCCTTGGCGCTGTCCAGCTCACGCAGGATCGGCAGGCGATCGAAGGCCTCGCGGACCGTCGCCTGCTCCAGCGCGTCGACCTCGCCGTCGGCCTCGGCGATCAGCAGGCAGGCGGCCATGGTCGCCCTCAGGAACTCCTTGTCGCGGAAGCGGCGCAGCTCGGTTTCGAGCTTGGCCAGGAGGCCGGGTTGCATCGCGGTCGAGGTTCCTGCGAGAGGGGTGCGGCAGCGCCGGCCCTATTTGTAGGGATCGGCGGCGTCGCGCAAGCCGTCGCCGAGGAAATTGAAGGCGAGGACGACCAGCACGACCGGCACGCCCGGCAGCAGCAGCCAGGGGTAGACGTTGATCACCGAGCTCGATTGCGCCTCGGTCAGCAGCACGCCCCAGGAGGTTACCGGCGGGCGTAGGCCGAGACCCAGGAAGGACAGCGCGGTCTCGGCCAGGATGATGGTCGGGATCGACAGGGTCGCCGAGGCGATCAGGTGGCTGGTGAAGCTCGGCAGCAGGTGTCGGCCGATGATGCGCACCGGCCGGGCGCCCATCAGCTGGGCGGCGGTGGTGAAGTCCTCCTCGCGCAGCGAGAAAAGCTTGGAGCGCACGGCCCGCGCCAGCCCCGGCCACTCCAGGAAGGCCAGGATCAGGGTCAGGCCGAAGAACACGCCGATCGGCGACCAGGTCACCGGCAGGATCGCCGAGAGCGTCATGAACAGCGGGATCTCGGGGAAGGAGCGGATGATCTCGATGGTCCGCTGCACGACATTGTCGACCCAGCCGCCGTAGTAGCCGGCGAGGCCGCCGATGACGATCCCGAGCACGAAGGACAGGGTGATGCCGATGAGGCCGATGGTGAGCGAGATGCGCGCGCCGTAGATGATCCGGCTCAGCACGTCGCGGCCCAGGCGATCGGTGCCGAGCGGGAAGAACTCGCCGCCCACGGCCGGGCAGACGAGGTGGAAGTCCGCCTCGAAGAGACCCCAGAAGCGGTACTCGTCGCCGGAGCAGAAGTACCGCAGCGGCTGCACCTTGTCGGGATTCGAGACGTACACGCGGCGTAGCGTGTCCATGTCGAGCGTCTGGTCGAAGCCGTAGACGAAGGGCCCGATGAACTCGCCCTCGTGGAACAGGTGCAGCGCCTGGGGCGGAGCGTAGATGAAGTCGGTATGCCGGCTGTGCAGCTCGTAGGGCGCCTGGATCTCGGCGAAGAGCACGAAGCTGTAGAAGAAGACCAGCACGGCGAGGGAGATCAAAGCCAGCCTGTGGCGCCGGAACTTCCACCACATGATCGTCCACTGGCCGGCCAGGTAGTAGCGCTCCTGCTCCGGCGACATGGCCGTCGTTTCGTGCGGGTCGAAGGGTGTCTCGTCGACCCAGTGCTCGAGCCGGTCTTCCGCCGGCCCTCCGTCGGGCGTCCGTTCCGGTCCGCGCGTCGTGTCGCTCACTTGGTCGCTCCCCCGGTCAGGCGGATCCGCGGGTCGAGCGCGGCCAGCGCGATATCGGAGACGTACACCCCGATCACGACCAGCATCGACTGGAACATCAGGAAGGAGCCGGCCAGGTACATGTCCTGGCTCTGCAGCGCCGTGACCAGCATTTGCCCGGTCGTGTTCAGGTCGAGCACGACCGAGATCACCGCCGCGCCGGAAATGACCTGGGGCAGCAGGTTGCCGATGTCGGCGATGAAGGGGTTGATCGCCAGGCGCAGCGGATACTTGAACAGCAGCTTGAGCGGCGGCACGCCCTTGGCCCGCGCCGTCACGACATACTGTTTCTCCAGCTCGTCGAGCAGATTGGCGCGCAGCCGGCGGATCATGGCCGCGGTGCCGGCGGTGCCGATCACCAGCACCGGGACCCAGAGGTGCGCCAGCACCGAGCCGGCCTTGGCCCAGGACCAGGACTGGTTGACGTACTCGGGGTCCATCAGGCCGCCGATCGAGGTGCCGAACCACTCGTAGGCGAGATGGAGCAGGATCAGCGCGAGCAGGAAGTTCGGCGTCGCCAGGCCGAGCAGGCCGATGAAGGAGAGGGTGTAGTCGCCGAAGGAGTACTGCTTGACCGCCGTGTAGACGCCGATCGGAAAGGCCACGACGTAGGTGAAGACGATCGAGGCGGTGGCGACCACCACGGTCAGCAGCAGCCGGTCGCCGACCACATCCGACACCGGCAGGCGGTACTCGAAGGAATAGCCGAGGTCGCCCTGCAGCAGGCCCAGGACCCAGACCGCGTACTGCTCCAGGAACGGCCGGTCGAGGCCGTACTGCGCGCGCAGGAAGGCGATCTTGGCAGGGTCGACCGCCTCGCCCTGGGCCTGGAGCTCGGCGATGTATGTCTCCAGGTAGTCGCCCGGCGGCAGCTGGATGATCACGAAGATGATGAAGGAGATCACCAGCAGCGTCGGGATCATGATCAGCAGGCGGCGCAGCGTGTAGGCCAGCATCAGACCGCCCGCCTGTTCTGCCGGTCGACGGCGCCGAGGTCGGGGTCGTAGCGCACGAAATGGCCCTCGCCGATGTCGATCAGCCGCGGGTGGGTGCGGCCGTCGGTGGTGAAGGGCGCGGGCCAGGCCTCCGGGTCGGAGGCGCGGCCCTCCATCAGCGCGCTCAGGTCGAGCGGCTTGGACAGGCTCGGCTCCGGCACCGCGGCGAGCAGCGCCTGGGTGTAGGGGTGGATCGGGTCGTTGAACAGCATCTGCTTGGGCGCCAGCTCGACCAGCCGCCCGCGGCACATGACGGCGATCCGGTCGGCGATGTAGTCGACGACGGCCAGGTTGTGGCTGATGAACAGGTAGGTCAGGCCGAGCTCGGCGCGCAGGTCCTTGAGCAGGTTGAGGATCTGCGCCTGGATCGAGACGTCGAGCGCGGACACCGGCTCGTCGCAGATCAGCAGCTCCGGGCGCAGCGCGAGCGCCCGGGCGATGCCGATGCGCTGGCGCTGGCCGCCCGAGAAGGAGTGCGGGTAGCGCTTGAGATGGCGCACGTCGAGACCGACCAGGCGCATCAGCTCCTTGACCAGCTCGGCGCGGCTGGCGTCGTCGCCGATGCCGTGGATGACCAGTGGCTCGCTGATGATCTCGAACACCGTCATGCGCGGGTTGAGCGAGCCGAAGGGATCCTGGAAGACGAACTGCATGCGCCGGCGCAGGGCGGTCAGCTCGGAACCCTCCAGCGCCAGGACGTCGACCTCCCCGCTGCCGTCGTGGAAGGTGATGCTGCCGGAATCGGGGGTCAGCGCCCGCATGATCATCTTCGAGACGGTGGTCTTGCCGCAGCCGGATTCCCCGACCAGTCCCAGGCACTCGCCACGCTGGATCGTGAAGCTGACGCCGTCGACGGCCAGCACCGTCTCGGCGCGGCGCGGCGAGGTCCAGCCGGACTTGCGGATCGCGAACTCCTTGCGCAGGCCCTCGACCTCGAGCAGCGGCGCGTCGCTCGGGGCGCCGGCGTCCTGGGCCTGCCAGTGGCGCAGCAGCTCGCTGTCGGAGTCGGTCTCGATCTCGCGCAGCGGCTCCAGGCGCTCGCCGGGCTTCATGTCGAAGCGCGGCACGGCGTGCAGCAGGGCCTTCAGATAGGGGTGGCGCGGGTCGCGGAAGATATCCTCGACCGTGCCGCGCTCCATGACCTGGCCGCGGTACATGACCACGACCTCCTCGGCCATGTTGGCGACCACGCCGAGATCGTGGGTGATGAGCAGGATCGCCATGCCGAGCTCAGCCTGCAGGTCCTTCAGCAGCTTCAGGATCTGGGCCTGGATCGTGACGTCCAGGGCGGTCGTCGGCTCGTCGGCGATCAGCAGGGCCGGCCGGCAGACCAGCGCCATGGCGATGACCGCGCGCTGGCGCAGGCCGCCGGACAGCTCGAAGGGATAGGTCCTGAGGGCGCGCTTCGGCTCGGGGAAACCGACCAGCCCGAGCATCTCCTCGACCAGTTCGTCGGCCTCCCGGCCGCGCAGCGAGCGGTGCAGCTCCAGCGCCTCGCCGACCTGGTTGCCGATGGTGTGCACCGGCGACAGCGAGGTCATCGGCTCCTGGAAGACGATCGACAGGCGACCGCCGCGCAGGTCGCGCATGGCCCGCGAATCCCGGTCCAGCGCGGCGATGTCGACGACCGCTCCCTGGTTCTGCGGGTCGGCGAAGAGGATACGACCGCCCGTGACCCGGGCGCTCTTTGGCAGGATCCCGAGGATCGCCTGGCTGACCACCGACTTGCCCGAGCCGGATTCGCCGACCAGGGCGACGGTCGAGCCCGGCCGGACCCGGAAGGAGACGCCGCGCACCGCTTCCAGCTGGCCTTCCGGCAGGCGGAAGCCGACCTTCAGGTCCTCGACCCTGAGCAGATCCTGCACCGGCGCGCCCCCCGTCAGCGCCCGAAGTCCGGCTCGGCCGTCGGCCGCGGCGTCTCGCTGTCGGTGTCGATGCCGATCGCCAGGAAGTTGCCCGCGGTCGCCGGGTCGAGCGTCAGGCCGTTGCGCCGTGCCGCCCGGCAGGACCACCAGGCGATGTCCCGGAAGCCGGCGATGGAGGACTCGATCTTCATCTTCCGTGCGGGACCGTAGAGCGTCAGTTCCAGGAAGCCGCCGCCGCGCCCCTTGCGCTGCCGGTGCGTGCCGAAGTAGCGCAGCCGCAGGCCCTTCAGCTCGGCCCAGGGCAGCGCGCGCGTCGCGTTGGCGGTGCGGGTGAAGATGCCCTCGTCGTTGACCGCGACCTCGGTCAGGTGCTGGCGTAGCGTGCGCAGGGCGAACAGCCCGAAAGCCAGGGCCAGACCGCCGAAGATCAGCCCCATCAGCCAGTTGACCCGTTCGGCGGCGAGGAGCACCGCGAGGCCGAAGGCGACTCCAATGACGGCACGCAGGTAGTCCCCGACCAGCCGGTTCGGCGGATAGCGGTAGTAGGCCGTCACCGCGTCGCTCATTCCCCCTCCCGGTCGGCAGCGCGGCGCACTATAGCAGCCATGGCCGCGACGATCTCGGCCGAGTGGCGGGCCCCCTCGATATTTATCGAGGGCGTCGGCCGCGGTTGCAACGCGGCGGCCTCGGCGGCCTCGGCTAGGTTCTGGGGCGACAGGGCGGCCTCGTCAAGCAGGCTCAGCCAACCGCGCTCGGCGAAGCGCCGGGCACGTTCCCCCTGCTCGGTCTCGCCGGCCTCAGCATAGGGCACGGCGAGCAGGCGGGCGCCGGCGGCCAGCCCTTCCAGCAGGGTGTTGACCCCGGCCTGGCCGATCGCCAGTCGGCAACGGCCGAGCAGGGCCGGGAAGTCCGACCGGGCGGGCTCGACGAGGACGCCCTCGTCGCTCGCGGCGAGCAGCCGCCGACGACCCTCCTCCGGCAGGTTCGGGCCGAGCAGCAGCCGCCAGGGCAGGGTGCCGAGGTTCGGGCAGAGCGGCCGTGCGGCCAGCGCCGTCTCGAGCAGCGCCAGGCCGAAGGCGCCGCCGCCGGCGGAGACCAGGACCTCGTCGCGCCCGGCCTCGGCACCGGCGGCCTCGGTCGCCTCGGCGCGGGTCGCGACGTAGCCGGTGTAGCGCAGCCGGTCGCCGAGCTCGCCGGCCAGGGCGAAGCTCTCCTCGAAGCGCAGGACCGCCGGGTCGCCGTGGACCAGGAGGGCGTCGTAGGGTGCGGCCGCCTCGACCATCCAGCGCAGCTTCTCGACCGGCTTGGCGACCAGCAGGTCGCGCACCGAGGCGAGCAGCCGCGGCCGCGGCTGCGCCGCCTGGACGGCCGCGACCAGCGCCTCGACCTCGGCGCGCAGCGACCGCCGGCCGAAGGGGTACATCTCGGTCATGACGACCGCGGGGCGAGCCGTCTCGAAGGCCGCGAGCAGCTGCTCGCGGCGGGCGGCCAGCAGGTCGGGCCCGGCCGCCGCCCCGGCGGCGGCGCCCAGCCGGGCGAAGCTCGCGTCCGGGCTGTGCAGGGACGGCAGCTGGACCAGCGCCACGCCGGCGCGCGCCAGTGCCGGCGCCAGGCTCGGCACCGGCCGGCCGCCGGAGACCAAAGTCACCGCCAGCCCCTCGGCGCGGCAGGCCCGGGCGATCGCCGCCGCGCGGCGCAGGTGGCCGATGCCGTAGAGGTGGGTGACCCAGATCAGCAGCCCGTCCGGCGCGGCCTTCACGGCACCAGCTCCCGCAGGATGGCATCGAGCCGGCGGCTGGCCGCCGGCAGGTCGTGGCGCTCGGCGACGCGCCGCCGCGCCGCGGCGCCGAGGCGGCGGCGCAGGGTCTCGTCGTCGAGCAGCCGGGCCAGCTCCGCCGCGAAGACAACGGGGTCGTCGCGGTCGGCGAGCAGGCCGGTCTCGCCGTCGGCGACCACGGCCGATACCCCGATGCCGTGGCCGGCCACGACCGGCAGGCCGGCGGCCTGGGCCTCGAGCAGGGCCATGCCGTAGGCCTCGTCGATCGCCGGCCAGGCGAGCAGGTCGGCGCTGGCGTAGGCGGCGGCCAGGGCCGGGCCCTCGAGCCGGCCGGCGAGGTGGCAGCGTTCGCCCAGCGGCGCCAGCAGCGCCGCGACCTCGGCGCGCGCCGGGCCGTCGCCGACGACCAGCAGCCGCCAGTCGCGGTCGCGAAGCCGTTCCAGTGCCGCAACGAGCAGGCGGTAGGAGGCGAGCTTGGCGCCCGGCCGCATCATGCCGACCGCCAGCAGCCACGGACCCCGGGGATCGAGCGCAGGCCAGCGCGTCCGGGCGGGCGCGGCCTCGCGAAGGGGCGCGGCCTCGAGGAAGGGCGGCAGGTCGCGCAGCTTGGCGCGCTCGGGCAGGCAGGCGACGTTGGCCGGGTTGAGCGGGATCACCGCGGCGGCCGCGGCCAGCGCCTCCAGCGTCGCCCGGTAGCCGGGCGCCCAGGGCCCATCGGCGCGCTTCGGAGCGACCGAGGCCTCGGCGACCAGGTAGGGAATCCCGAGCCGCCGGCTCGCCGCTGGCCCGACCCAGTCCGGCGCCTTGTAGTAGAGGTGGTAGGTGAACCAGAGGTCCGGCCGGAAGCGCGCGCCGGCGCCGGCGGCATAGCGGGCGGCGAGCCGGTCCCCGAGCAGGGCGAGCCGTGCCTGGCGGGCCGGGTCGCCCTGCGCGTCGCGGCTGCGCAGGCGGCAGGCCAGGGCGACCTCGTGGCCGGCCAGCTCGAGGGCCTGGACCAGGCGGCGCGCCATCGTACGGTCGCCGGAAGGCACGGGGTCGTCGGGCGGCTTGAGCGGGGCGTAGAAGGCGACGCGCAGGGGTCGGCGGGCCGGCGGCCGCGCACCGCGTTCGCCCGTCACGGCGCGCCCCGCGCCGGCAGCGCGCCCGGCGCCAGCCGCTCGACCAGCCGCGCGACGTTCGCCTGGAAGTCGAAGTCGCGGCACACCCGCTCGGCGCCGGCGCAACCGAGCCGCTCGCGCTCGGCTGGCGCGGCGATGAGGCCGGCCAGCGCCGCGGCCAGGGCGGCGGGATCGCCCGGCGGCACGAGCACGCCGGTCCGGCCTTCGAGGATCAGCTCGGGGATGGCCGAGAAGCGGGTCGCCAGGCAGGCCAGCGCCTGGCTCTGCGCCTCCATCAGCACGTTGGGCAGGCCGTCGCGGTCGCCGTCGCCGGCCTCGCGCGAGGCCAGGACGAAGAGGTCGGCGGCGCGGTAGGCGGCGATCACCTGCTCCTGGGCGCAGGGGCCGAGCCACTCGATGCGCGCCGAGAGTCCGAGGGCTTCGGCCTGCCGCCTGAGTCGTCCGGCCAGGGCGCCGCCGCCGATGTGGGTCAGGCGCCAGGACAGCCCCTGCGGCAGCCGCGCCAGCGCCTCCAGCAGGTCGTCGTAGCCCTTCTTCTCGACCGCGCGCCCGACCGAGAGCAGGCGGACCGGGTCGCCGGGATCGCTGCCGTCGCGCGCCGGGCGGGTGCCCGGAGGCGGTGGGAAGCGCGCGAGATCGAGGCCGTGGTAGAGCAGGACCACCTTATCCGGCCGATCGGCGAGCGCCGCGAGATGGTCGTGGCCGACGGCGGTGCAGGTGACCAGCCAGTCGAGGTCGGCCAGCTTTTCGCGCTTCTCCCAGTCCGGCGTCGTCCAGATGTCGCGGGCGTGGGCGGAGGCCGACCAGGGCAGGCCGCGCATCGCTGCGGCGTAGCGGGCGACCGAGCCCGGCGTGTGCAGGAAGTGGACGTGGAGCCGCTCCGTCTCGGCGGGCAGCTCGGCGGCGGCGACGCAGGCCTGCCCGAAGCGGCGCAGGCGGTTGCGCGTCGGCTCGCGCCTCAGGTCGCGCAGGAAGCGGGCGAGGGCGCCGCGGTAGCCGGGCAGGCGGCGCGCGCGCCACCAGCCGCGCAGCACGCGCCGGGGCGCCTCGTGCAGGTACTCCGGCAGGTATCGCAGCGGTGCGGCGATCTCCCGATGCACCGGGTGGACCGCCGGGTCGGTGGGCCGGCGCAGCGAGACGATCTCCAGCTCGATGCCGGCGCGCTGCAGCGCCAGGATCTCCTGGGCGATGAAGGTTTCCGACAGGCGGGGATAGCCCTTGAGCAGGATCGCGAGACGCGGCATGGCGGGGTTGGTGTGCGGGGCCGGGGTGCGTCCGTCAAGCGCCAAGCCCGAACGGGCCTGGCGTTCAGCGCATCCGCGCGGCCACGGGCGCCTTGTTGCGTCCCAGCGCGAGGCGGTGGCGGGTCAGGCGCACCACCGACTCGCGGCCGTCGAGCAGGCCGGGCACGACCCGCTCGGAAGGCCGCGGCTGCTGGACCAGGTTGCGCAGCGCGGTCGCCATGGTCTGGGCGTCGCGCCGGCCGTCGTCGGCGAGCATGCGCACCAGGCCGAGCTCCTGGGCCCGCGAGGCGCGGATCAGCTGCTCTCGGCGCGGTTCCTGGCGCGGCACGATGATCGCCCGCTTGTCGAAGGAAAGCACCTCGCAGAAGGTGTTGTAGCCGCCCATCGCGACGACCCCGACGGCGCGCTCCATCAGGCTCTCGAGGTGCGCCGAAAAGGTCAGCGCCTCGACCCGCTCGAGGCGGTTCACCCGGCGCTGGAAGTCGTGCTGGAGCTCCGAGCCCATGAAGGGACCGAGCACGATCAGCGCGGGATGCGGAATGCCGGGATCGCGCTCGTAGGCGCGCAGCACCCAGTCGACGATCTGCTCGCCGTCGCCGCCGCCGCCGACCGTCACCAGGACGTAGGGCTCCTCGATCTTCTCGAGCGGCACCTCGGGGGCGTTCTCCGAGATCGCCCGGCGCAGGTAGCCGGTGTAGCTGACGCGCTTGCGCACGCCGGCCGGCACGGGCAGCCCTTCCAGCGGGTCGCAGATCTGCGGCAGGCCGTAGACCCAGAGGTCGTCGTAGTAGGCGTCGAGCGCCGGCAGGGCGTTCTTGCGCGCCCACTCGGTGGCCAGGAGCTCGGGGTCGTCCATGACGTCGCGCAGGCCGAGCACGCAGGGCACGCCCCGCTCGCGCATCAGCTCGAGGGTCGGCTCGACCTCGCCGCGCAGGCCGAGCGGCTCCTTGTCGACCAGCAGCAGGTCGGGATCGAAGATCTCGGCCGTGTGCTTGATGATCGAGGCGCGCAGCGCCAGGGTCTGCTCGATGTCGAGCGGCAGCTTGAGCGAGACGTAGTCGCCGTCGCGCAGCTTGATGACGCCCGGGATGCGCACGAAGTCGACGCGGTTCTGGAAATCGAAACTGCCGATGATCGGCGAGCCCGAAAGGATCAGCACCGAGAGGTCGCGCTCCGCCTCGACCAGGGCATGGGCGATCTCGCGGCAGCGCCGCAGGTGGCCCAGGCCGAAGGAGTCGTGGCTGTAGACGAGGATGCGCGCGCCGTCGCGTCCGTCGGTCATGGTTCGGATTTCCCCCCCGGGCCCCGCGGCAGCGTCTTCCGCGGGGCGACTATGCCACAGGGCCGGGCACGGCCAAAGCGCGAGTTGGCGGCGCGCGCCGGGCAGGCTAAGCTCCGCGCCGGCCGGCCGGTGGGCCCGGCCGATCCTCGGCCAGGGGTTTCGCAGGGGGCGATGGAGCCGAACCTTTTCAAGTACATCTGGCGGCACAGCAGGCGCGACCAGCTGGCGATCCTGCTGCTCGTTCTGATCTCGCTGCCCTTCTACTTCGCCTCGCTGAACCTGCCCAAGCAGATCGTCAACCAGGGCATCCAGGGCAACGGCTTCGAGAGCCCCTCCGACACCCAGGTGTTCGGCAGGGTCCACCTGCCGCTCGGCGACCGGCTGTTCGGCGAACCGGTCTTGCTGTTCGAAGGCGTTCCGCTCGACCAGGTCGAGACGCTGATGACCCTGTCCTTCATCTTCCTGGGCCTGGTCTGCGTCAACGGCGGCTTCAAGTTCATCATCAACACCTCCAAGGGCCGGCTCGGCGAGCGCATGTTGCGGCGCCTGCGCTTCGAGCTGGCCGACCGCCTGCTACGATTCCGCCTCGGCCAGCTCCGACGCATGAAGGGCCCCGAGGTCGCGACCATGATCAAGGACGAGGTGGAGCCGCTCGGCGGCTTCATCGGCGACGCCTTCGTCACGCCTGCCTTCCTCGGCGGCCAGGCGATCACCGCCATGGTCTTCATCATGTCGCAGTCGCTCTGGCTGGGGCTGGTCGCCGGCGGCATCGTGCTGTTCCAGGCGATCCTGATCCCGCGCCTGCGGATTCCGATACTGCGCCTCGGCAAGCAGCGCCAGCTGACCGCGCGGCAGCTCGCCGGCCGGGTCGGGGAGGTCATGGACGGGGCGGTCGAGATCCACTCCAACGACGGCTCCAACTGGGAGCGCGCCGAGCTGACCAGCCGCCTCGGCCAGATCTTCCACATCCGGTTCGAGATCTACCAGCGCAAGTTCTTCGTCAAATTCCTGAACAACTTTCTCAGCCAGCTGACGCCCTTCATCTTCTACGCGGGCGGCGGCCTGCTCGCGATCCGTGGGCAGCTCGACATCGGTGCCCTGGTCGCGGTGATCGCGGCCTACAAGGACCTGCCCGGGCCGATCCGCGACCTGATAAACTGGGAGCAGCAGCGCAACGACGTCCAGATCAAGTACGACCAGGTGATCGAGCAGTTCCAGCCGACCGACATCCTGGAGCCCGCCAAGCAGGACTCGGAAGTCGAGGTCCTGCCGCTGACCGGCGCCCTGACCGCCGCCAGCCTGAGCCTTGTCGACGACAACAACGCCCGCCACGTCGACAACGTCTCGGTGGAGCTGCCGCTTGACCGCCGCGTCGCCGTCGTCGGCGACGCCACCAGCGGCAAGGACGACCTGGCGCTGCTGCTCGCCGGCCTGTTCCCGCCGAGCGGCGGCAAGCTGCGGATCGGCGGGCGCGACGTCCAGGAGCTGCCCGAGGCCCTGCTCGGCCGGCGCATCGGCTACGTCGACCCGGCCGCCTACCTGTTCGCCAACAGCCTGCGCGACAATCTGCTCTACGGGCTCCGGCACCGGCCGCTGCGCGAGTCCGACAGCAGCGGCAAGGCGCTCGAGCGCTGGAAGGCGCAGCTCGCCGAGAACCGGCGCGCCGGCAACTCGGCCTTCCACCTGGAGGCCGACTGGACCGACTACGAGGCGGCCGGCTGCAGCGGCCCCGAGGAGCTGCTGGAGCGCATCCTGGAGGTCCTGGAGACGGTCGACCTGGCGGAAGACGTCTACCGCTTCGGCCTCAACGGCTCGATCGACCCCGCGGCCATGCCGGATGTCGCGCAGCGCCTGCTCGAAGCGCGCGACGCCCTGGCCGGGCACCTCGCCGAGCAGGACCGCGCCGACCTGGTCGTGCGCTTCGACGCCGAGACCTACAACGCCAACGCCTCGCTGGCGGAGAACCTGCTGTTCGGCACGCCCAAGCGCGCCGATTTCGCGGCCGAGGCCCTGGTCGACAACCCCCTGGTCGGCGAGGCCCTGAAGCGCGCCGACCTGCAGGGGCTGCTCGCGGAGAAGGGCCTGGCGATCGCTCAGACGATGGTCGAGATCTTCGCCGACCTGCCGCCGGGCCATCCCTTCTTCGAGCAGTTCTCCTTCATCGACGCGGACGACCTGCCGGAGTTCCGCCAGCTCGTTACGCGAGCGGAACAGCGTGGCGTCGAGCAGCTCGCCGGCGAGGAGCGGCGCCGTCTCGAGGCGCTGCCGTTCCGCTACATCGAGGCGCGGCACCGCCTGGGCCTGGTCGACGACAGCTTCGCCGCCCGCGTCGTCGAGGCGCGCCGGCTGATCGCCGAGGCGGTCCGTGCGCGCGACCCGGAGGCGGTCGAGTTCTACGACGCCGCGACCTACAACGCCGCCGCCTCGATCCTGGACAACGTGCTGTTCGGGCGCCTGGTCTACGGCCAGGCGGGCGCCGAGGAGGCGGTCGGCGCCGCGGTCCGAGAGACGCTGGATTCCCTGGGTTTGCGGCCGGCGGTCTGTGCGGTCGGGCTGGACTTCCACGTCGGCGTCGGCGGCAAGCGGCTGTCGGCGACCCAGCGCCAGAAGACGGCGCTGGCGCGCGCCCTGCTGAAGCGCCCGGACCTGCTGGTCATCAACCAGGCCTCCGCGGTCATGGACGGCGCCACGCGCGCGCGGCTCGTCGAGAGCGTCCTGCGCGCCCGCGAGGGGCGTGGCCTGGTCTGGTCTCTGGAACGCGCGTCGCTCGCCGAGCGCTTCGACCTGGTGCTGGTGATGCGCCACGGCCGCCTGATCGACCAGGGTACGTTCGAGGAGCTGAAGGAGCGGTGCGAGGAGCTGCAGACGTTGCTCGCAGCCGATTGACCAGGGCTCCGCTGCCCCGGTGGGGGCCGCGGCGCCTAGTGAGGGGAAAGACGCATGAGCCTCGACCAGGAAGTGGCGACACTGAAGCGGATTCCGCTGTTCGCCAACATCGACACGGCCCGGCTCAAGCTGATGGCCTTCGCCAGCCAGCGGATGGTCTTCAGGGACGGCCAGGCGCTGTGCCGCCAGGGCGACGCTGGCGACGCCGCCTACATCATCATCGAGGGCACCGCCGATGTGCTGATTCCGACCGACGAGGGGCCGCTCAAGGTCGCGACCGTCGGCAGCAACGACATCGTCGGTGAGATCGCCATCCTGATCGACGTGCCGCGCACCGCCACGGTCCAGGCGACTGGCGAGGTCGTCACGCTGAAGATCACCAAGGAGCTGTTCTTCCGTATGGTCAGCGACTTCCCCGAGATCGCCATCGAGGTCATGCGCGTGCTGGCGCACCGGCTCGAGAAGACCAACGAGCGCCTGCGCGCCGGGCGCGGCTGACCGCCACCCACGGGCCGCCGCCCCGCCGACGCCGTCTTCGCGCCTCTGGCTTGTGCTCCGTCCCCTCGAGGGGCGTGGGAGCGCAGGGCTGGGGATCGTTCCTCCCCGGCAACGAACCCGCCGCGCTACCCGAGCTGAAGGATCACCGGGACGTGGTCCGAAGGCCGCTCCCACGTCCGGGTCTCCTTGAAGACCTCCAGGCTGGTCACGGCGGAGAGCGCGGATTCGCTGGCCAGGGCGTGGTCGAGGCGCCAGCCGTAGTTGCGCTCGTAGGACTGCGGGAAGCGGTAGCCCCACCAGGTGAAAAGATGTTCCGAAGACGGAACGAAGTGGCGCCCGAGGTCGGTCAGGTGCCCGGCTTCCAGCAGGGCCGCGATCCGCTCCGACTCGCCCGGCGTGTGGCCGACGCTGCGCAGCTGCTTCTTGTGGTTCCAGACGTCGGTCTCGAGGGGCGCGACGTTGAGGTCGCCCAGGATCAGGCACTTGCGGCCCTTCGCCTCGACCCCAGACCAGCTCGCCATCTCCTCGAGAAAGCGCAGCTTGTGGGCGAAGCGTGGATTCCGTTCCGGATCCGGAATGGGCCCGCCTGAGGGGACATAGAAGCAATGCACCTCGAGGTCGCCGTCGGTCACAACGCTGACGTGGCGCTTGTCGTCGCGCTCGCACCAGACCCGGTGGTCGACGGCGCGGAAGGGCTGCTTCGAGAGGATCGCGACGCCGTTGTAGGACTTCTGGCCGCGGCGCTGCTGGTGCGGGTAGCCGAGGGCGGCGAGCTCCTGCCCGGGAAAGAGGCTGTCGTCGACCTTGGTCTCCTGCAGGCAGATCAGGTCGGGCTCGCGCGCCGCGACGAAGCGCGCGAGGTGGTCGAGCCGCTGGCGCAGCGAATTGACGTTCCAGGTCGCGATCCGCACGGAATCCCCCCTCTGCCGCCGCCGAGGTCCGAGTCCGGGCGCCAGCGGCGCGCAGGCTATCCGCCGGACGCGCGCGTCGGCAAGAAATCAAAAGCGGCAGGGAGAAGCCGAGAAAAGGAACGCCCGGTCGGGGGGCAGCCGGGCGTTCCTCGCTCCTCGGAGCGCGTGGGACCTGTCAGGGGATACAGGGGGCTCCCACGTTCTGGGCGGAACCTGTAAGGGCCCCGCCTTGTACCCCTGAGATAGTCAGCCCGTGGCGGCGCGCAATCCCTGCGTCAGCCCGCCGCACGCAAAGTTGATCGAAGGCTCGGCCTACTGCGCCGCCTGCGCGAAGCGTCCCCTGCGCTCGCGCGCGGCCGCGCCGAAAGCGCGGAACAGGGCCGTCGAGACCGGATCCTCGAGCACCTTGTACTCGGGATGCCACTGGACGCCGAGCGCGAAGGCGGCCGCGCCGGTGACGCTGATCGCCTCGATCGTGCCGTCGGGCGCCAGCCCCTCGGCGGTCAGGCCCGGGGCCAGGCGGTCGATGGCCTGCCAGTGCAGGGAGTTGACCTGGATCTCCTCGCTGCCGGCGATGGCGGCGAGCGGCCCGCCGGGCGACAGGCGGACGGTGTGGCGCCTGCCGTACTGGACGTCCATCTCCTCGTGCTGCGGCCGGCGGTGGTCGAGGCGCTCGGGCAGCTCGTGGACCCGGGCGTGCAGCGTGCCGCCGAGCGCGACGTTGAGCTCCTGGTGGCCGCGGCAGATCGCGAAGAGCGGCAGGCCGGCCTCGAGCGCCGCCTCGATCAACGGCAGCGTCGTCGCGTCGCGCGCCTCGTCGTGCGGCTCGTGCTCCGGGGTCGCACCCTGGCCGTAGCGGGTCGGATGGACGTTCGAGGGGCTGCCGGTCAGCACCAGGCCGTCCAGCCGCGCCACGATCGCGCGCGCCTCAAGGAGGTCGCCGAGCGCCGGGACGACCAGTGGGATCGCCTCGCTGGCCAGCGCGACGGCCCGCACGTACTTGTCGCCGATGGTGTGGAAATCCTGGCCGTCCAGCGGCTTGACGCAGGCCGGCAGGCCGACCAGCGGCCTGGGGCCCGAAAAGTGCGCTTGCGAGCTCATCGGCTAGACCTAGCCCGCGCCTGCGGCCGAAACAAGCGTCAGGGCGGCGCTCCTGCCATGCCACCGAGCCCCCCGCGTGGGAGTTCCCGTCGCGGGGACGTGACCGCGTGCCGCCTTGCCCGGCGCGACCGGCCATGACATCTGGGGAGCATGGAGTCATTGCAGCAGGAGCTGGTCACCTGGAAGGGCTTCGCCGTCGCCGTCTGGCTGGCCGCGCTGTTCCTCGCCGAGCGCTTGCGGCCGGCGGCGCGACCGGCGCCACCGGCCCCGGGCGAGCCGGCCGGCGGTGCGGGCCGCCTGCTGCGCAATGCCGGCCTGTGGAGCCTGACCCTGCTGCTCTCGGTCCTGGTCGTGGTGCCGCTGACCTGGTGGGCGGCCGAGCAGGCTCTCGGCTGGCGGCCGGCCTGGTGGCAGGGTGCCGGCGGCCTGCTGCTCGACCTGCTGGTTCTCGACCTGCTGATCTACTGGTGGCACCGGGCGAACCACGAGCTGCCGCTGCTCTGGCGCTTCCACGAGGTCCATCACCTGGACCGCTTCCTGGATACCACGAGCGCGCTGCGCTTCCATGCCGGCGAGGTGCTGCTCTCGGCCGCGGCCCGCGCGCTGGTCGTGCTGCTGCTCGGCTTTCCCTTCGTCTCGGTGCTGGTGTTCGAGACCCTGGTGCTGACCGCGACGCTGTTCCACCACTCCAACCTGCGCCTGCCAGGTGGTCTCGAGCGCGCCCTTTCGCGGGTCGTGATCACGCCCTCGATCCATTGGGTGCATCATCACGCCCGGCGGCGCGACACCGATTCGAACTACGGCACGATCCTGTCGATCTGGGATCCGCTGTTCGGCACGCGCAGCCCGACCGCGCGCACTCCCGGCATGGCGATCGGCGTCGAGGGCCGGCGCGAGCGCAGCCTCGGCGCCCTGCTGCTCCAGCCCTTCGCGCCGCGCGCCGAGATCGCCGCGCCGGCGAAGCTGCCGGCGAGGGAGTGACGGAACGCTTCGAGGCGGCTCAGCGGCTGTTGCGCTGGAGCGACCGGTAGCCTGGCAGCTGCTTCTCGTCGAACATCTCGCTGTCCAGCTCGACGCCGTAGCGGGTGTTCTCCAGCGCGACCTGCACCGAGACGCCGGCGGCGTCGACGATCTCCCAGCCGCGGAACTGCATCGGCTGCTCGGAGAAGACCAGGTTGACGGTGCCGCGGTCGTTGCCCTCGCGCTGGGCGACGCGCACCACCATGACGTCCTCGCTGCGCTTCATCCAGAGCACGTCGAGGCCGTCGCCGAAGCTGATCCGGTCGCGCAGCAGGAACCACAGCGGCGTCTCGAAGGTCGGCAGCTGCCGCGCTTCCTGCAGCTCGCGGTCGTAGTAGGTCAGCTCGTAGCCGTCGGCGATCATCACCACAGGGTGCGGCGCGTCGTACTCGAAGCGCATCCGGCTCGGCCGGTCGAGCGCGAGAAAGCCGGCCGCCTGGTTGCCGTTCGAGGCGGTCTGCCGGAACCGGCTGTACATCGTGTCGATGCCGTTCAGGTAATCCTCGGCGCGGCGCAGCTCGGCGCGGTCGGCATCGGTGAGCGTGCCGCTGAGGGACTGCGCCCGGGCGCGCGGAAGCGCCAGGCTGGAGGCGGTAAGGGCGGCGGCGCCGCCGATCAGGAAATCGCGTCTTTTCATGGGTGCGGGAATCCTCGCTGACATCCCTGTCATATGGGATGCGTCGCGCGGAAAGCAGCCGGCAGATTTGGGCAACTCCAGGGCGCGCGGCGCGAGCGGTCACCGCTCCGGCAACAGGACCTCCCGCTTGCCGACGTGGTTCGCCTCGCTGACAACGCCTTCGGCCTCCATTCGTTCAACCAGGCGCGCGGCGCGGTTGTAGCCGATCTGGAGCTGACGCTGGATGAAGGAGGTCGAGGCCTTGCGGTGCTGCGCCACGACGGCCACGGCGCGGTCGTAGAGGTCGTCGCCGGAGCCGCCGTCCAGCTCGTCGCCGAAGCTCAGGCCGCCCTCCTCCTCGTCGCGGGTCACCTCCTCGATGTACTCCGGCTCACCCTGGCGCTTGAGGTGGCCGACGATGCGCTCGACCTCCTGGTCCGAGACGAAGGGCCCGTGGATGCGCGAGACCCGGCCGCCGTGCGCCATGTAGAGCATGTCGCCCATGCCGAGCAGGTGCTCGGCGCCGGACTCGCCGAGGATCGTGCGGCTGTCGATGCGCGAGGTGACGTGGAAGGAGATGCGGGTCGGGAAGTTGGCCTTGATGGTGCCGGTGATGACGTCGACCGAGGGGCGCTGGGTCGCCATGATCAGGTGGATGCCGGCGGCACGGGCCATCTGGGCGAGCCGCTGGATGGCGCCCTCGACCTCCTTGCCGGCGACCAGCATGAGGTCGGCCATCTCGTCGACGATGACGACGATGTAGGGCAGCGGCGTCAGGTCGAAGGGCTGCTCCTCGTGGACCGGCTGGCCGGTGTCGGGGTCGAAGCCGGTCTGGACCTTGCGGGTCGGCACCTCGCCGGTGCGCCGCGCCTCCTCGAGGCGGCCGTTGTAGCCCTCGATGTTGCGCACGCCGAGCAGCGACATCGAGCGGTAGCGCTGCTCCATCTCGCGCACCGCCCACTTCAGGGCGACGATCGCCTTCTTCGGCTCGGTGACCACCGGCGACAGCAGGTGCGGGATGCCGTCGTAGACCGACAGCTCGAGCATCTTGGGATCGACCATGATGAAGCGGCAGGCCTCCGGCGGCAGCCGGTAGAGCAGCGACAGGATCATGGCGTTGACCGCGACCGACTTGCCCGAGCCGGTGGTGCCGGCGATCAGCAGGTGCGGCATGCGCGCGAGGTCGACGATCTGCGGCGCCCCGCCGATGTCCTTGCCCAGGGTCAGCGGCAGCCGGACCTTGGATTCCTCGTAGGACTCCGAGGCGAGCAGCTCGCGCAGGTAGACGGTCTCGCGCTTGGCGTTCGGCAGCTCGATGCCGATGGTGCTGGAGCCCGGCACCACGGCGACGCGCACCGAGACCGCCGACATCGAGCGCGCGATGTCGTCGGCGAGCCCGACCACCCGGCTGGTCTTGGTGCCGGGCGCCGGCTCCAGCTCGTAGCGGGTGACCACCGGGCCGGGCCGGACCTTGACGATCTCGCCGCGCACGCCGAAGTCGGACAGCACGCCCTCGAGCAGGCGCGCGTTCTTCTCCAGGGCGTCTCGGCTCTCGCGGGCGTCGAGGTTGTGCTTCGGCTCGGCGAGCAGCGAGAGCGCCGGCGCCTCGTAGCGGCCGCCGAAGGCGAGCGAGCCCTGGGCCTCGGCCTTGTCGCGCTTGCCCGGGGCCGGCCGCCGCCGTGTCTCGACCCGCTCCGCGCGCGGCTCCACCGCCAGCGAGGGCTCGGCGCGCTGCGATCCCCGCGCCCGCGGCGCCGGCGCGCCGGGTCCGGCCGGCATCGCCTCGGCGAGCGCCTCCTCCTCCTCCTCCTCGTCCTCCTCGTCCATTTCCGCCTCGCCGCCCGGCAGCAGGCTCGGCGCGCGCCGGCGTCGCGGCTCGGCGGCGGAGGCTGGGCGCTCGCCGCCCTGCAGCCGGCGGCCGGCGCGGGCCGCGCCGCGGCCGAGGCTGACGCCCAGCCAGTTGAGGGCGCGGCCGATCGCCCGCCACTCCGGGCCGGTGAGCGCGACCGCGTAGAGCAGCAGCAGCAGGCCGGCCAAGCCGGCGGTGAACGCGATCGCGGTGGCGGGCAGCCCGCTCAGCGCGGTCAGCTGGCCGAGCGCGAGCTCGCCGACGAAGCCGCCCAGCCCGGAGCGCAGCGACCAGGTGTCGGGCCGCGGCAGCGCGTCGAGCGCAAGCGCGACCAGCAGCCAGCAGCCGACCGCGGCGGCCAGGCGCAGGCCCCAGGCCGGCAGGCCGCGGGCCCGCCACAGCCGCCAGGTCCAGGCGAAGGCGACGATGGCGACCAGGAAGGCGGTGAGCCCGATGCCCTGCAGCGCCAGGTCGGCGACCTGGGCGCCGAGCGGGCCCAGCAGGTTGCGCGCCTGCGCGTCGGTCGCGCGGTTCAGCGACGGGTCGCTGGGCACGTAGGTCAGGCAGGCGGCGACCAGGGCCGCGCCGGCCGCGGCCAGCAGGCCGCCCAGCAGCTCGGCCCCGCGGCGCCGCAGGAAGGGCCCGCTGCCTGGCGGCAGCAGATGCCCACCCCCGGCTCGACCCTGGATGCTCTCGCGCAGCGACATGGCGCCCCCGCCCCCTCCGGCTAGCCGTCCAGCAGTTCGACCAGGCGCTCCAGCGCCGGGCCGGTCACCGACTCGTCGTGGACCAGCGCGACGCGCAGGAAGCCGGCGGCCGGGTTCGGCTGCAGGTGCGCATCGGCGACCATGTAGCTGCCCGGCAGCGTGCGGATGCCCGCCTCGCGCCACAGCCGCAAGGCCGCCGCCTCGTCGTCGCCGACCTCGAGCCAGAGGAAGAAGCCGCCGGCGGGCTTGTGCCAGCCGAAGCGGCCGCCGAGAGTCGCTTCGGCGCGCTCGAACAGCCGCGCGTAGAAGGCGCGGTTTGCCTCGGCGTGGGCGTCGTCGTTCCAGAGGGCGGCGCCGGCCTGCTGGATCGGCAGCGGCACCGAGGCGCCGCCGAAGCGGCAGAAGGCGTCGACCGTGTCGACCAGCGCGGACTCGCCGGCCAGGAAGCCGCAGCGCAGGCCGGCGGCGTTGGAGCGCTTCGACAGGGAGTGGAAGGCCAGCAGACCGTCGAGCGAGCCGGTCTCGGCCGCGGCCTGCAGGGCCCCGGCCGGCGGTGCGCCGACATAGATCTCGGCGTAGCACTCGTCGGCGGCCAGCACGAAACCGTGGCGGCGCGCCAGGGCCAGCAGGTCGCGCCAGCGCGGCAGGTCGGCCGCGGCGCCCTCGGGGTTGGAGGGCGAGCAGACGAAGGCGATGGCGGCGCGGCGCAGGATCGCCGGGTCGAGCGCGGCGTAGTCGGGCAGGAAGCCGCTGGCGCGGGTCACCGGCACGAACACCGGCTCGGCGCCGGCCGCAGCCGCCGCGCCGGCGTAGACATGGTAGCCGGGCGCCGGCAGCAGCACGCAGTCGCGGCCCTCGGCGGCGCCGGCGCTGAGCGCCGAGAGCGCCGCGAAGAACAGGCCCTCGCGGCTGCCCGGGATCGGCAGCAGGTTGCGCTCGCCGTCGACCAGGCCCTCGGGCAGGCCGTAGCGCCGCGCCAGCCAGCCGACCGCGGCCCGCTGGTAGTCGGGGGTGCCGCGGAAGGGCGGGTAGCTCGACCAGCCGTCCGGATGGGCCGCTACGGTCTCGGCGAGCAGGGCCGGCGCCGGCTGCTGCGGGTCGCCGACCGCCATGTTGATCGGCAGGCCGCTCGCCAAGGGCGAGCGCCCCGGCGCGACGTCGGCGAGCAGCCGGGCCAGGCGCAGGAAGGGCTGGAAGGTCCGCGGATCCCGACGCATGGGTTCGTTGCGGAGCAGGTTCGGTGCGACGGTCGCCATCAGATCGCGCGGGTCCTCTCGGCCGTGGTGCGAGGGCGGTTCGAGGTCTGGCGGAAGCCGCAAGCCGCCGCCTGGCCGGCGGGCCCGGCGGCGGCTCGGGACAAACCGTGAATCATTCTATGGGCAGATTCGCGGTGCAGCAAGTTGTAGCGCCTGAAAATCCGCGAATCCCAACATTTTGGAGAACAGAGTTGGTACAGGTTCTTAGCTGCCGCCACCGGCGCCAGTGAGCTGGGCCAGTGAGCTGGGCCAGTCAGGTGGGCCAGTCAGGTGGGCCAGTCAGGTGCGCCAGTCAGGTGGGCCGGTCAGTTCGGCAGGACGAGGTCCAGGTAGGGCAGCGGCGCCGGGGCGCCGACCGCCACCGGCTCGGGCACCTGGTTCGAGACCGGCGGCAGGCTCTGCAGGTAGGCGACCAGGGCCGCCATGTCCTCGGCCTCGAGGGCAGCGTAGGCGCGCCACGGCATGATCGGCGCCAGCTCGCGGCCGTCGGGGCGCAGGCCCTGGCGCAGCGCCGCCTCGATCTCCGCGGCGCTCCAGGCGCCGAGGCCGGTCGCCGGGTCGGAGGTCAGGTTCGGCGGGAAGAACACGCCGAGCGGCCCGACCCGGAAGCCGACCGTGCCGCCGGACAGCGGATGGTCGAGGTCCGGCTCCGGCGTCATGGCGCCGGGCGTATGGCAGCCGCCGCAGTCCATGATCCGCGCCAGGTAGGCGCCGCGCGCCAGCTGCGCGGGATCCGCGGCGGCGGTCGAGACAGCCGAGCCCGTGACGGCCAGCCCTGCACCGGCCAGAACGGCGGCCGCCAGGGCCGCCTTCCACCCAAGAGACATCGTCCTTTTCCTTCTTCTGGTTGATGCGGGCCCCCGCCCGCGGCGGCGAGACTAGCCGAAACCGCGGGCGCCTGGAATCGGGCTTGAGGGCGGTGGCGGCGGCGCCGATGATCGGACCGGACGGCGACGGGAGGGACGGCATGCTGACGGTCTGGGGCCGCAGGAACTCGATCAACGTGCAGAAGGTGATGTGGGCGGTGGGCGAGCTCGGCCTGCCCCACAGGCGCCTGGACGCCGGCGGCGCCTTCGGCGGCCTCGACACCGCCTCCTACGCCCGGCTCAACCCGAACCGCCGGGTGCCGACGCTCGAGGACGGCGACTTCGTGCTGTGGGAATCCAACGCCATCGTGCGCTACTTGGCCGAGGTCTACGGCAGGGCGCCCTTCTTTCCCGACGATGCCCGCGGCCGGGCGCTGGCCGGCCAGTGGATGGACTGGATGACGACGACCCTGCTGCCGCCGCTCACGGTCGTCTTCTGGGGCCTGATCCGCACGCCGCCGGAACGGCGCGACGCGGCGGCGATCGAAAGCGCGCTGGCCGGCTGCGCCGAGGCCTTCCGGCTGCTCGACGGCCAGCTCGAGGGCCGCGATTTCCTGCTCGGCGAGGCGCTGACGATGGGCGACCTGCCGGTCGGCTGCGCCGCCTACCGCTGGCTCGCCCTGCCGATCGAGCGGCCGGCCCTGCCCGCCCTGGAGGCCTACCACGCGCGCCTGGCCGCCCGCCCGGCCTTCGCCGAGCACGTCATGCTGCCGCTGACCTGAGCCGGAGCGCCGGCTCCCTTACGTCGGCCGACAAAAAAGAGGCCCGGCAGGAAGCCTGCCGGGCCCGAGTCTGGCGGAAAATCGCCGTCGGTGAAGGATTGTTCGGCTCGCGCCGCTACATGCGCTGGGAGCCGGTGCCGAACTCGGGATAGGCCTCCATCCCCAGTTCCGCCCTGTCGAGACCGAGCGCCTCCTCCTCGTCGGAGACGCGGATCCCGATGGTGTACTTGAGAGCCAGCCAGACGATCGCCGAGGTGATCGAGACGAACAGGCCGATCGCGACGATGCCCAGGATCTGGGCGCCGAAGTTGCCGTCCTCGAGGGCGACCGCGAAGGTGCCCCAGATGCCGGCGATCAGGTGCGCCGAGACGGCGCCGACGACGTCGTCGACCTTGAGCCTGTCGAGCAGCGGCACCGCGAAGACGACCAGGGCGCCGCCGACGCCGCCGACCAGGAGCGCCCACCAGATCGCCGGGACGTCCGGATTGGCGGTGATCGAGACCAGGCCGGCGATCGCGCCGTTGAGCGCCATGGTCAGGTCGATCTTGCGGTAGAGGAGCTGGGTCAGCAGCATCGCCACCACGACGCCGCCCGCCGCCGCCATGTTGGTGTTGGCGAAGACGATGGCCATGTTGGCGGCGTCGGCCGCCGAGCCCAGAGCGAGCTGCGAGCCGCCGTTGAAGCCGAACCAGCCGAGCCAGAGCACGAAGGTGCCCAGCGTCGCCAGCGGCAGGTTGGCGCCCGGCAGCGGGTTGACCCGGCCGTCGGGGCCGTACTTGCCCCGGCGCGCACCCAGGATGATGGCGCCGGTCAGGGCCGCCCAGCCGCCGCAGGAGTGGACCAGCGTCGAGCCGGCGAAGTCGCTGAAGCCGCGCTCGGCCAGCCAGCCGCCGCCCCACACCCAGGAGGCCTGGATCGGGTAGATGAAGGCGGTCAGGACGACGACGAACAGCAGGAACGGCCAGACGCGGATGCGCTCGGCCAGGGTGCCCGAGACGATCGAGGCGGCGGTCGCCACGAAGACCATCTGGAAGAACCAGTCCGACATCACCGCGTAGCCGTTGTCGACCACGGCCGTGATCAGCTCCGGCGTCGCCTCCTCGGCGCCGATCAGGGCGAGCTCGGCCGGGCTGGCGTCGTAGAAGATCGAGAAGGTGCCGATGTAGCTGCCGACGTCGACGTACATCAGGTTGTAGCCGACGAGGTAGAACATGATGCCGGCGACGGAATAGAGCGCGATGTTCTTCAGGCAGATCGAGGCCGTGTTCTTGCTCCGCACGAGGCCCGATTCGAGCATCGCGAAGCCGGCCGCCATCCACATCACCAGGGCGCCGCAGATCAGGAACGAGAAGGTGTCGAGGGCGAATTTCGTCTCCGCCTCGACCTGTGCGAGGGCCGGCCCGGCGGCCAGCAGGACGGCGCTGCCGAGAGCACCGGCGGCCGCGAGCTTTCTCAACTGGATCATCTACCCCCCTCCTAAAGCGCTTCGGCGTCGATTTCGCCGGTGCGGATGCGCACGGCGTGGGTGATGTCGAGGACGAAGATCTTGCCGTCCCCGATCCGGCCGGTATTGGCGGCCTTCTGCACCGTCTCGACGACCTGCTCGACCTGCTCGTCGACGACCGCGAGCTCGATCTTGACCTTTGGCAGGAAGTTCACCGAGTACTCCGCGCCGCGGTAGATCTCGGTCTGCCCCTTCTGCCGCCCGTAGCCCTTGACCTCGCTGACGGTGAGACCCTCGATCCCGATCGAGGTGAGCGCCTCGCGCACGTCGTCGAGCTTGAAGGGCTTGATGATGGCAACGACCATTTTCATGCGTCGTCTTCCCCTTCGTTCTCTGCTTCCGCCGGCCCCCCGGCCTCCCGCCCGTACGGCGGGGTCGTGCCGCGCTGCGGAACCGAACCCGCCCCGGGAGAGTCAAGAAGCGTGCCAGTCGCGCTGCAGCGCACAAAAGCGCCGCTGTCGCCGGCCGGCCGGCGGGGATCGGCGCCGCGGGTGGACGTCCGGCGGACAAGAGCTGAGCAAAAAACAGGCAGTTCTGCGAAATTGCACAAAAATCGCTCAACGGCCTGTGGGGACTGCGGCGGCGCGGCCTCTGGACAGCGTCGCCGGGCGATCCGATGGTAAGGCCATGGCAAAAGCGGCAAAGCGGCAGCGGGACGGAGCGACGGAAGGCCTCGACGTCGAGGTGGCGGTGGCCGGCGGCGGGCTGGTCGGCCTGTCGCTCGGCTGTGCCCTGGCCGGCGCCGGGCTGACGGTGGCGATCGTCGACGCCGAGCCGCCGGAAAGGGTGCTCGAGGAGCCCTTCGACGGACGCGCCTCGGCCATCGCCCTCGGTTCGCAGCGCCTGCTGGAGACGATCGGAGTCTGGCGGCACGTCGGCGCGGCGGCGGCGCCGATCCGCGACATCCGCGTTTCCGACGGGCGCGTCGGCGAGGCCGCCAGCCGCCTCTTCCTGCACTACGACGCGGACGAGGTGGCCGGCGGCGGACCGGTCGGCAGCGGCGTCATGGGCTGGATCGTCGAGAACCGGGTGCTGCGCCAGGCCCTCCACCGGCGCGCCGGCGAGCTCGCCTCGCTGCGCCTGATCGCGCCGGCGCGCGTCGCCTCGGCCGAGCGCGGCCCCGGCCGGGCCAGCCTGCTGCTCGAGGACGGCCGCAGCCTGCGCGCGCCGCTGATCGCCGGCTGCGACGGCCGGGCTTCGCCGCTGCGCGAGGCCGCCGGCATCGCGGTGACGCGCTGGGACTACCCGCAGGACGGTATCGTCGCCACCCTGCTGCACGAGCTCGACCACGAGGACGTCGCCCACGAGCACTTCCTGCCCTCGGGCCCCTTCGCCGTGCTGCCGCTGACCGACGCCCCCGACGGCGGTCACCGCTCCTCGCTGGTCTGGACCGAGCGGCGCGCGGTCGCCGACGGCGTCATGGGCCTCGACGACGTCGGCTTCGCGCGGGAGATCGAGCGGCGCTTCGGCGACAGCCTCGGTCGCATCCGGGTCGCGGGACGGCGCTGGCGCTACCCGCTCGGCCTGCAGCTGGCGCAGCGCATCGTGGCGCCGCGGCTGGCGCTGGTCGGGGACGCCGCCCACGTCATCCACCCGATCGCCGGCCAGGGCTTCAACCTCGGCCTGCGCGACATCGGCGCCCTCGCCGAGGTGCTGGTCGACGCCCGGCGCCTCGGCCTGGACCTGGGCGCCGAGTCCGTGCTCGAGCGCTACCAGCGCTGGCGCCGCTTCGACAACCTGGCGCTGGCCGGGGTCACCGACGGCCTGAACCGGCTGTTCTCCAACGACTTCGGGCCGCTGCGCCTGGTCCGCGACCTCGGCCTCGCGGCGGTCGACCGCTCCGGGCCGCTGAAGCGCCTCTTCATGCGTCACGCCATGGGTCTGGCCGGCGACCTGCCCCGGCTGTGCCGCGGCGAGCCCCTCTGAGCGGCGCGGCCGCCCCGCCATTTAGCGGGCTTGCAGACGCCCGGAGAGAGTCTGCATACTGCTGATATGTCAGACAGCACCCATCCCGCCCCGGAGGTTGCCGCCATGTCCGCTCTCGAAGCCCGCCCCCGGCCCGCCGTCCTGTCCGCCGAGCAAGTCGCCGCCTATCACCGCGACGGCTACCTGCTGGTCGAGCGCCTGATCGGGCCGGAGCTGCTCGGCCGCCTCCACGAGCGGGTCGCCGCCTTCCTGGAGCGCAGCCGATCGGTCGCCGCCAGCGATTCGGTCTTCGACCTCGCGCCCGGCCACGGCGCCGAGAGCCCGCGGCTGCGCCGGCTGAAGACCCCGGACGAGCAGGACCCGCTGTTCTGGGAGGTCGCGAGCGGGATCCTGGCCGACGTCGCCGCCGACCTGATCGGCGCCGAGGAGGGCGGTGGCGTGACCTTCCACCACTCCAAGCTGAACTTCAAATGGAGCGAGGCCAATCCCCAGGCCAACGCGGTGCGCTGGCACCAGGACATCCAGTTCTACCCGCACACCAACTACAGCCCGATGACGATCGGCCTCTACCTGCAGGACGTCGGCCCGACCGACGGGCCGCTGACCGTGCTGCCCGGCAGCCACGACGGGCCGCTCTACGACCAGTACGACGCCGAGGGCAACTGGACCGGCTGCCTGTCCGACGCCGATGCCGCGGGCCTGGACGAATCGAAGGCGGTGATGCTGACCGGCCCGGCCGGCTCGATCACCGTGCACAACTGCCGCACGGTGCATTCCTCGCCGCCGGCGACCACCGCGCACGGCCGGCCGCTGCTGCTCAACGCCTACGCCGCGGCCGACGCTTTCCCCTACACGGTCAACCCCTCGGTCTCGCGCCACGACCGCGAACTGCTGCGCGGCCGGCCGGCGCGCTGGGCCCGCCACGATCCCCGGCCCTGCCTGATCCCCCCCGACTGGTCGGGCGGCTACAGCTCGATCTTCGCGGCGCAGTCCGGCGAGGAGAAGGGGACGGGCAAGGCGAAGGCGGCCGGCAAGCCCGCGATGATGTAGGCGGCGCTTGCGCCTTCACGCCCCTCGACAGGCTCGGGCCGAAGCATAAGTCGGTGCGACGCGGCCCACCCCCTGCTTCGCCCTGAGCCTGTCGAAGGGCGTGGGTGCAGGGGCCTCGACGCACCCCGGCGCTACACCCAACGCTCGAGCAGGCTGTCCTCGAAGGGGAAGCTCGAGAGCGGCTCCAGGCCGGTCTCGGTGACCAGCAGCTGCTGCTCCAGCTTGACGCCCTCGCCGCCGGCCTCGGCGCCGACGTAGGATTCCAGGCAGAGCGTCATGCCGGGCACGACCAGGGCGTCGTAGCCGGCGCTCTCGAAGTCCTCCAGGTAGAGGCAGGCGGGATACTCGTCGCACAGCCCGACGCCGTGGAAGATCACCGAGTAGCGGTTCGCCCGGTAGCGCTCCGGCAGCGCGAAGGAGCGCTCGGCGAACTCGCGGCAGGTCATGCCCGGCTTCAGGAGGGCGGCGTTGGTCTCGATCTGCTCCAGCGCCAGGGCGTAGAGCGTGCGCTGCTCGGCGCTGCCCCGGCCGTCGCCGCACAGGAAGCTGCGCGAGATGTCGGCGCACATGCCGTAGGGGCCGATCAGGTCGGTGTCGAAGGAGACCAGGTCGCCGGCCTCGATAACCCGCTCGCCGCACTCCTGGAACCAGGGGTTGGTGCGCGGGCCGGACGCGAGCAGGCGGGTCTCGATCCACTCGCCGCCGCGCGCGATGTTGACCTGGTGCAGGATCGACCAGAGCTCGTTCTCGGTCATGCCCGGCCGCAGCGCCGCGCGCATCGCCGCCATGCCGGCCTCGCAGGCGGCGACGGCGTGGCGCATCGCCACGACCTCGTCGGGCGTCTTGAGGTGGCGCGCCATCTCCATGGGCTCCTGGCCGTCCAGGATCTCCAGGCCGCGCGCCTCCAGGGCGCGGGCGCCGAGCGGATCCAGGCGATCGACGGCGAGCCGCCGGTTGCCGCCGCCGTGGCGGTGCATCAGCGCCGCGATCTCGTCGGCCCAGCGGGCGACGCGGCGGCCGGCCTCGGGACCGGCGCCGAACCAGTACCAGCCGGTCGCCGGGCGCACCTCCTCGACCGTCTCCAGGCCCGCCGACAGGTGGCCGCAGTTGTGGAAGTCGAAGACCACGACCGGACCCTCGAGCGGCACCAGGGCGTAGCGGACCGGGTTGTGCAGGGTCCAGACGGCCATGTTCCGCGAGTCGGTCGCGTAGCGGATGTTGACCGGGTCGTAGAGCAGGATCGCCGCCAGGTCGCGCTGCGCCAGCTCGGCGCGGACCTTGGCCAGGCGGGCCCGCCGCAGGCGCGGCAGGTCGGGGGTCTCGAGCGCGGGACGGACGGCGGTGTCGGGCATCGGAGCGCTCCCTGCCGCAGGATCACGCGGGGCAGGCTCGCGCATCTGCGGCGAGGCCGCTCGCGCAGCGGCGACCTGCGAAGGTCGCTAAAGCCGCAGGGGTCCGGGCACCGGGGCGACGAGGGCCGTCGTCAGGCGCGGCGGGGCGGCTCGCGCGACAGGCCGCGCGCCTCCAGGTTCTCCAGGTAGTCCGCCCAGATCTTCTCCTGCTCCTCGCCGAGGCGGTAGAGGTAGTCCCAGGAGAAGATGCCGGTGTCGTGGAGGTCGTCGAAGCGCAGCCGGACGGCGTAGGTGCCGACCGGCTCGATCGCCAGGATGCCGACGTGCCGGCGGCCGCCGAGGACCTGCTTCTGGCCGGGCCCGTGGCCCTGGACCTCGGCCGAGGGGCTCTCGACGCGGAGCAGCTCGGCCGGCAGCGAGAAGCTGCGGCCGTCCTCGAAGTCGATCTCCAGGCGCTTCTCGGCGGAGCGGTAGCGGATCTCGCTGGGATGGTGCTTGACGTCGAACGCGCTCATCGGTCCGCTGCTCCCTTCTGGTCCTGCCCTAGTCCTCGAGCTGCCGGGCCTCGTCGGGCAGCATGATCGGGATGCCGTCGCGGATCGGGTAGGCCAGGCCGGCCTGGCGGCTGATCAGCTCCTGGCGCTCGCGGTCGTAGTCGAGCGGCCCCTTCGTCAGCGGGCAGACGAGGATCTCCAGGAGCCTGGGATCGACGGCTGTGTGCGGCGTCTTGCTGTCGCTCATCTCTCTTCCCCGCTGGGCCGCCGTCGCGGCCGGTTCAGTGTCGCGCGGCGTCGCCGCCGTCCGGCGCCGGCGTGCCGCGCAGCGCCGCCATCTCCAGGATCGCGGTCATCGCCTCGGCGCGCCGCTCCAGGGTCGGCGCCTCTAGCAGCGCCTGCTTCTCGCTGTCCTCGAAGGGACAGATCATGGCGACCGAGGTGATCAGCTTCTCGTTCGGCGTCTCCTCGATCGCCTCCCAGTCGCCGGCGATGCCGGTCGCATCGAAGTAGGCGCGCAGCGCCTCGAGAATGCGCGGCCGGTCAATCCCGGGCGGGTCGGCGACCTCCAGGTCGCCGGCGTAGGGATCCCACTCGGGCTGAACCAGGCGGTAGCCGCGCAGGCTCGGCAGCTCGCTCGTGACGTCGAAGCGGATCAGGCCGCTCAGGGTCACGAGGTAGCGCCCGTCGTCGGTCTCCTGGAAGGCGGTGAGCCGGCCGGCGCAGCCGGTGCCGTAGAGCTCGGCGGCGCCGACGTCGCGCAGGTCGCCTGCGTCCGGCTCCGACCTGGGCTGCACCATGCCGATCAGGCGCGGTCCCTTGAGGGCGTCCTCGACCATCGCCAGGTAGCGCGGCTCGAAGACGTTGAGCGGCAGCCGGCCGCCGGGCAGCAGCAGCACGCCCGGCAGGGGAAAGACCGGCAGGCTGCCGGGCAGCTCGTCGAAGGCCGGGTCGAAGGGGAGCCGGCTCATGGAAGGCGGCGGCTCACGCGAAGAGGATCGAGGAGAGCCGGCGGCGGAAGTCGAGCGTCAGCTCGTGGGTCGGCCCCCAGGCCTCGAAGTACCTGACCAGCTCCTTGCGCGCCGCCTCCTCGTTCCAGTCGCGCTTGCGGCGGACGATCTCCAGCAGGTGGTCGCCCGCCTCCTCCTGGCGCCCGGCGGCGTAGAGCGCCTGGGCCAGCTCGAAGCGCGCGGCGTGGTCCTTGGGATCCTGCTCGACCTTCGCGGAGAGCGCCGCCAGCTCGGCGCCGTCGACCTGGCGGCCGGCCAGCTCGAGGGCGGTCGCCACGGCGACGACCTCGGGCTTGGCGCGCATCTCCTCGTCCAGCGACTCGAGCATCTCGCGGGCGCCCTCCTGGTCGCCGAGCGCGATGCGGGCGCGCAGCATGCCGGCGATCGCCACGGCGTTCTCGCCGTCGGCCTGCAGCGCCTCGAGGTAGAGCGCCTCGGCCTCCTCGACCGCGCCCTCGGCGAGGCTGGCGTCGGCCGCGGCCAGCAGCGCCCCGACGTCGACGGCGCCCGGCGCGGGCTGGGCGCCGCTCATCTGGATCAGGCGCTCGACCAGGGTCTTCAGCTGGCTTTCGGGCACGGCGCCCTGGAAGCCGTCGACCGGCTGGCCCTGGAAGAAGGCGTAGACGGTCGGCACCGACTGGATGCGCAGCTGCTGAGCCAGGGCCTGGTTCTTGTCGATGTCGATCTTGACCAGGCGGACCGCGCCGCCGGCCGCCGTGACGACCTTCTCAAGCAGCGGCGTCAGGGTCTTGCAGGGCCCGCACCAGGTCGCCCAGAAGTCGACCAGGACCGGCCGCTCCATCGAGGCCTCGATGACGTCGCGGGCGAAGTTCTGGAGGTCGCTGTCCATGATCGTGGCGCCCGCGGCCCCGGCGCCGGGCCCAGCGCCGGGCGTGGCGCCATTGGGGGCTTGGCCCGAGGGAGTCGCGGGGGCGTTCGGCTGACCGATCAGGGATGACATGGCTTGGCTCCGCTCTCTCGCCGACCCGGCGCTCTCGATGGCGCGGGACGCGTGCTCGCTGCTGCTTCGGAAGGCGACGAGGCCTCTATTTGGCGGTTCGGCGCCGCCGTGGCAAGGCTCCGCCGCGCCTGCGGTGGAAGCTCGAGGCCGGAAGGCCCGGCCGCTCAGTCCCCGGTGCTCAGTCCCCGGCGCTCAGTCCCCGGCGCTCAGTCCCCGGCGCTCAGTCC
>NZ_JBBDQW010000074.1:0-20380 GCF_040905785.1 Tistlia sp. | reverse complement strand
AGCCGGCGCGGCGCATCAGCACGGCCTCGACCTGGTCGTGGCTCAGGATCAGCCCGCCCCAGGGTGGCCGGCCGGGCAGGTGGGGCAGGGCGCAGTGCCGCCGCCAGGGCGCCATGCGCAGGATCGCGTTGTGGCCCCAGAAGGGGCCGGCGTCGCCCTGCCACCAGGCGGCGCCCAGGGTGTGGGCGCGCATGCCGTGGCGCATGCCGAACTGGAACAGGCGGGTGAAGGCGCTGCGGCTCGGCAGGCCGACCGCCAGGGTCTGCAGGATGCCGATCCGCGGGTTGGCCTGCATCAGGCGCACCAGGCGCAGCACCGCCGCGGCCGACATCAGGCTGTCGGCGTCGAGCACCACCAGGAACTCGAAGCGCTCGCCCCAGCGCGCGGCGAAGTCGCGCAGGTTGCCGAGCTTCTTGTCGTCGTTGCGGGCGCGGCGCCGGTAGTGCAGCGCCAGGGAGCGGCCGTGGCGCGCCTGCAGGCCGGCGAAGCGCGCCTGCTCCTCGGCGGCGACCGCCGGGTCGCTGCTGTCGGAAAGCAGGAACAGCTCGAGCCGGCCGGCTTCCGGGTGCCCCTCGAAGTCCGCGACCAGGCGCTCCAGCTTGTCGAACAGGCCGGCCGGCTCCTCGTTGCGGACCGGCACGGCGATCGCGGTGCGGCTGCGCAGGCGCTCGCCGGCCCAGGCGCTCGCCAGGCAGGGCGCGGCGGCGGCCAGGCCCTCGGGCCCGCGGCGCAGCAGCCACCAGCCGAGGGCGGCGTTCCAGAAGCCGATCGCCGTCCACGGCAGGGTGACCAGGAAGCAGGCGGCCATCGCCAGCTCCAGGGCGCTCAGGCCGCCGGCGGAGAAGACCGCCAGGAAAGTGGCCGTGAGGGCGGCGATCGTCGCCCCGGTCAGCGCGAGCATCAGGCGACGTCGGGCGGCGAGGGTCAGGGGAGGCTCCTGCGACGGCGAGGGCGAGGACGAGGGATCGGGTACCGCGGTGCTAGATACGCCCCCGGCGCCTCTCGGCAAGGAGATCGCGCAAAGTTGAGCGGCGGGCGCGGCCGAGCGGCGGCTGGCGGACTTCCCTCTACTCTAGAGCCCCCCGCTGGACGTATACTCGCTTCGGGAGCGGCGCCCTCGGCCCTCGCCCCGGCCCGCCCGTCTCGCGTCTCGCGGGCAGGTCGTTCTCCCAAGCGCGGGCCGACGGATCCGCAACCCGAAAAACCTGCTTCAGGGAGGAAAACCAATGGGCGTATCCATCCATCCCAGCGTCGATTCCGGCGTCAAGCCGGCCGCTTCCGGCTTTTCCGGCGGCACGCTGACCTGCAAGTGCAGCGACCGTCCGGTCAAGGTCCGGATCTCGGCGCAGAGCGCGCACAACCACGTGTGTGGCTGCACCAAGTGCTGGAAGCCGGACGGCGCGACCTTCTCGATGGTCGCCGTCGTACCGCGCGAGGCTGTCGAGGTCGTCGAGAACGGCGACAAGCTGAAGGTCGTCGACCCCTCGGCGGCGATCCAGCGCCATGCCTGCAGCGCCTGCGGCACGCACATGTACGGCCGCATCGAGAACAAGGATCATCCCTTCTACGGCCTCGACTTCATCCACACCGAGCTGTCGAGCGAGAGCGGCTGGTCGCCGCCGGAGTTCGCCGCCTTCGTGTCCTCGATCATCGAGTCCGGCACGCCGCCCGCGATGCTGCCGGAGATCCGCCAGCACCTGAAGTCGATGGGTCTCGAGCCCTACGACTGCCTGTCGCCGCCGCTGATGGACGCGATCGCGACCCACACGGCCAAGTCGAAGGGCACCCTGGCGGCCTGACCCCGCGCCGCCCGGCCTGGACGTTTGCCGGGGCTCTCCGCGTAGCGCGGGGCAGCCCCGGCGACGCCCGCGCCGTCGCGCCACCCTCGCTTCGTCCCGAGCCTGTCGAGGGGCGTGCCCCTGCGCCACCACCGCCCGCGGCTGCTTGCCCCGGAAAGGCGCGCGGCTATACTCCGCCGCGCGCGGAATCGCGTGCCGATTTGGGGGCCGCCCGTCAGGGGGCTCCTCGCCCTTTTCCGAACAAGTGGACCTTCCTCGATGAGCGACGTGAAGAAAGTGGTGCTCGCCTATTCCGGCGGGCTCGATACCTCGGTAATCCTGAAGTGGCTGCAGACGACCTACGCCTGCGAGGTCGTCACCTTCACCGCCGACCTGGGCCAGGGCGAGGAGCTGGAGCCGGCGCGGCGCAAGGCCGAGCTGCTCGGCATCAAGCCCGAGAACATCTACATCGAGGACCTGCGCGAGACCTTCGTGAAGGACTTCGTCTTCCCGATGTTCCGCGCCAACGCGCTCTACGAGGGCTACTACCTGCTCGGCACCTCGATCGCCCGGCCGCTGATCGCCCAGCGCCAGATCGAGATCGCCCGCGAGACCGGCGCCGACGCCGTCGCCCACGGCGCCACCGGCAAGGGCAACGACCAGGTCCGCTTCGAGCTCGGCTACTACGCCCTCAACCCGGACATCAAGGTGATCGCGCCCTGGCGCGAGTGGGACCTGACCAGCCGCACGCGCCTGATCGCCTTCGCCGAGGAGCACCAGATCCCGATCGCCAAGGACAAGCGCGGCGAGGCGCCCTTCAGCGTCGATGCCAACCTTTTGCACATCTCGGCCGAGGGCAAGGTGCTGGAGGACCCCTGGGAGGAGGCCCCGGAGTACGTCTACGCGCGCAGCGTCGCTCCCGAGCAGGCGCCCGACGAGCCGACCTACGTCGAGGTCGAGTTCGAGCGCGGCGACGCCGTCGCCGTCGACGGCAGGAAGATGAGCCCGGCGACCCTGCTGAGCGAGCTCAACCGCCTGGGCGGCGCCAACGGCGTCGGCCGTCTCGACCTGCTGGAGGGCCGCTTCGTCGGCATGAAGAGCCGCGGCATCTACGAGACGCCGGGCGGCACGATCCTCTACGCCGCGCACCGCGGCATCGAGCAGATCACCCTCGAC
Organism: Tistlia sp.; assembly: GCF_040905785.1. Classification (NCBI taxonomy): domain Bacteria; kingdom Pseudomonadati; phylum Pseudomonadota; class Alphaproteobacteria; order Rhodospirillales; family Rhodovibrionaceae; genus Tistlia; species Tistlia sp. Next base: position 17,426 of record NZ_JBBDQW010000074.1, on the reverse strand, counting down.
CGCGGCGCCATGCACCTCAAGGACGAGCTGATGCCGCGCTATGCCGAGCTGCTCTACAACGGCTTCTGGTTCTCGCCCGAGCGCCGCATGCTGCAGGCCGCGATCGACGCCAGCCAGGGGCCGGTCACCGGCACCGTGCGCCTCAAGCTCTACAAGGGCTCGGTCTCGATCGTCGGGCGCAAGTCGCCGAACTCCCTCTACAGCCTCGAGCACGTGACCTTCGAGGAGGACTCGGTCTACGACCAGCGCGACGCCGAGGGCTTCATCAAGCTCAACGCCCTGCGCCTGCGCCTGCTCAGCCGGCAGCAGCAGGGCTGAGCAGGGCGCGCCGGAGGCGAGGCTTGAATGAGGCCGACGCCCGCGCGCTGATCGCCGCCGGCCTGGGCGAGGCGGCGGGGCGGGACGCCCGGCTCGGCGCCGTCCGCCGGGGCGCGGTCGCCGAGGTCCGCTTCTTCGAGTGGCGAGGCCGGCCGCTGCTGCTGCGCCGGCGCCGCGCCGGGGCGGCCTTCGGCTACGAGCCGGGCCTGGCCAAGGAGCCGGCGGTGGCGGCGGCCTGGGCGGCGCGCGGCGCGGCGGCGGGCGCGGTCGGCGCGGGCCAGGCGGCCGCGCAGGGGCGCCCCGCCCCCGGCCGGCTGCCCCACGGCCCCGCCCTGCTGGCCAGCGGCCACGGCGCCCGGCCCTGGTCGATCCAGGAGGCGGTCGCGGGGCCGGCGCTGGGTGCCGCACCCCGGCCCGAGGCCTACCGCCGGCTCGGCGCGCAGCTGGCCGAGCTGCACGCCCTGCCGCTGCCCGGCTTCGCCGCCACCTTCCACGACCTCGCCAGGCCCGCGGAGCCGGCCCGGCTCTTCGCCGAGGACCTCGAGTGCGCGCTCGAGGCGGCGGCCCGCGCCGCGGCCCTGCCGGCGTCCCTGGCGGCGCGGCTGCGGCGCCTCGCCCGCGCCGATCTCGCCCGCGCCGATTTCGCCGGCGCTCGACCGGCGCTCTGCCACAACGACCTGCACGGCCTCAACGTCCTGGCCGGCCGCGGCGGCGAGCCGGTGCTGATCGACTGGGACAACGCCGTGCTGCGCCCGGCCGAGCTCGACCTGGTCAAGCTGCGCCACTGGACCGCGCTTGACGGCGCCGGCGTCCTGGCCGCCGCGCCGGCCCTGTACGAGGCCTTCCGGGACGGCTATGAAACGGCCGGCCGGGCCGAGGGCAGCGGGCCGCCGGACCCGGACCGGCTACGGGCCTGCGAGCTGCTCTGGCTGCTGCGCGTGCTGGCCTTCGAGGCCGGGCGCGAGGCGGCGGGGCGGGCGCCGGCGGCGCCCTTTCCGGCCGCCGCGGCCTACCGGGCCCGGCTCGAGGAGCTGGCCGAGCGAGGAGAGGAGAGAGCGTGAGCGTCGTCGCCGTGATTCCGGCCCGCTGGGGCTCGAGCCGCTTTCCCGGCAAGCCCCTGGAGGCGCGCGTCGCCGGGGTCGCGCTGCTGCAGCGCGTCTGGGCCCTGGCCAAGGCGGCGCCGGGCGTCGGCGAGGTGCTGGTCGCCACCGACGAGCCGCGCATCCGCGACTTCGTCGAGGCGCTGGGCGGCCGCGCGGTGATGACCGACGCGGCCTGCCGCAACGGCACCGAGCGCATGCACCAGGCGCTGGCGCGCGCCGGCCTCGCCGACCGGCCGGCGATCAACGTCCAGGGCGACGCCGTGCTGACGCCGCCCTGGGTCGTCGGCGCCCTGGCCCGGGCGCTCGGGGAGGCCGACGGCGCGGACCTGGTGACACCGGCGGTGCGGCTCGGCGAGGCGGCCTACCGGCGCCTTGTCGAGCAGAAGCGCGCGGGCCAGGTCGGCGGCACCACCGTGACCTTCGACCGGCAAGGGCGCGCGCTCTATTTTTCCAAGCAGATCATACCCTTCCTGCGCGATATTGAGACACCACTTCCGGTCTTTCGCCACATCGGCCTCTACGGCTTCCGCCCGGGCGCGCTGGAGCGCTTCGTCAGCCTGGAGCCGGGGCCGCTGGAGCGCGCCGAGGGCCTGGAGCAGCTGCGCGCCCTGGAGAACGGCATGACCGTGCGGGTCGTCGAGGTCGATTACCGGGGCCGCACCCACTGGTCGATCGACAGCCCCGAGGACCGCCTCGTCGCCGAACGGCTGATCGCCGAGGAGGGCGAGCTGCTGGCGGCCTGGGACGGCTCGGCCCGCCACCGCGAAGAAGAACAGGAGAAGACATGACCCGACTGCTGCTGGCTCGCCACGGCAACACCTTCGCGCCGGGGGAGACTCCGGTCATGGTCGGCGCCCGCAGCGACCTGCCGCTGGTCGCCAAGGGCGAGGGCCAGGCCCGCGCGCTCGGCCTGGCGCTGGCGAGCGCCGGCGTCGACCCGCACCGCGTCTTCGCCGGGCCGCTGAAGCGCACCGCCGACTTCGCCCGCATCGCCCTGGAGACCGCCGGGCTGCAGCGCCCGGTGATGATCGACGAGCAGCTGCGCGAGATCGACTACGGCCCCTGGGAGGGCCGCTCCGACGCCGAGCTGGAGGCGGCTGGGCAGGGCGCGGCCCTGGCCGGCTGGCGCGAGCGCTCGATCTGGCCGGCCGGGATCGGCTGGCAGCCCGAGGAGGCGACGCTGGAGGCGCGCGTCCGCGCCTTCGCCGAGGAGGCGGTCGAGGGCCTGCCCGCCGAGGACGACGTCCTGGTCGTCAGCTCCAACGGCGTGCTGCGCTACTTCCTGAAGCTGGTGCCCGGCGCCTTCGAGGCCGCCGTCGCGGAGGGCACCGCCAAGCTCGGCACCGGCCGCCTCTCGGCGCTGACCCACCACGAGCCGACCGGCTGGTCCCTCGTCTTCTGGAATCGCGAGCCCGAGGCGATCGTCGGGGCGTAGGGCGGGCGTCGGAAGCCCGGCTTTGCCGGCTCAGGGCAGCGGGCTGGCGCTGAAGAGCAGCGGGTGCAGGTGGAGCAGGGCCAGGTAGAGGACAAGGCCGAGCAGGGGCCGCCACCAGCCGAGGCCGCGCCAGTCCATGGTCGTGCGCCGGGTCGCGATCGCCGCGAAGGGCAGCACCGAAGTGGTCAGCTTCATCGGCCCCCAGGCGCTCCCGAGCGTCCGCTCGCGGCGGTGGTCGATGTGCTGCATGCCGCCCAGGCTGAGCACCAGGAAGCCGCCGAAGAAGGCCAGCGAGGCGACGTCGCCGTTGGCCGCCAGGTGCGCGAAGGCCCAGAGCGCGACACCCCACAGGAAGGGGTGGCGGGTGATCCTCAGGATGCCCGGCGCCGGGTCGCCCTCGCCGGCCAGGCTCTCGCCGCCGACCGCGGTCGGGCTACGCGTGGTCAGGCCGGCGACCGCCAGCACCGCGGCGATCGGCAGCAGCACCAGCGGCAGCCAGCGCAGCGCCGGCGCATGCCACAGCTCGACCAGCGGCGCATGGGCGTAGGCGTAGCTCATCCAGGCCAGGCTGACGGCGGCGACCGCCGAGTAGAGGCCGCGAAAGCCGCCCTCGCCGAGCCGGGCGACGAGATGGGGCCGCAGCGCCTGGCTCGACAGCAGGAAGTGGCCGCCGACGAACAGGATGGTCGCCGCGAGCAGGGCGTTGAGCTCGGACATCATGACGGCGCGAACTCTACTGAGCCGACTCCGGCAGCGTCCAGCGGAAGCAGGGGTAACGCTCCGTACGCCGGGTAACCAGGAGGCAGGGCCGCAGGTTACGGCTGGGCTTGGCGCCGGCTTCGTGATAGCTCCCCGCCCCATGACCGCAAAGCAGGACAAGACCGCCGGCGCGCGCCAGCACTCGACAAGGGCGGAACGGCCCGGGAAGCCCGAGCGGCCCGAGAAGCTCGACCCGGTGGCCGAGACCATCCTGGCGCTGCTGCGCGACGGCGGCCCCGGCGCCACCCTGGCGCCCGACAAGGTCGCCCGGGCTTTTTGGCAGCCGCGGGCCAAGCCTTCCGACCCGGCCGACGGCTGGCGCCGCTACCTGCACGCGGTCAACCAGCAGGCCCGCTTCCTGGCGCGCGCCGGGCGCATCGAGATCCTGCGCAAGGGCGAGCCGGTCGCCGACCCCCACGCGCCGATCAAGGGCGTCGTCAGGCTCAGGCTGCCGCCGGGGGAGCCTTCGGCGCACTAGCCTATCGCCGGAGCGGCCTCGCCGACCGAGATCGCTACGCCCCGATCAGCGCCAGGACCAGGCCCTGGATCAGCAGCACGCCGAGCCAGTGCAGGCCGTCGATCGCCGTCAGGGTGCGTCGCGAGCCTCCGAAGGCGTGGTTGACGGCGAGACTGGTGATGGCGAAGCCGAGCCAGGCCAGGAAGCCGATGCGCAGGCCGACGAACCAGTCGAGCGCCTGCGGCTCGGCCGGGCCGCCGACGGCGTGTGCCAGGAACCAGGCCAGGACCGCAGCCATGGTCAGCTGCGCGACGCCGGCGACGAGGTAGGGCCGCACCGGGCCGAGGCCTCGGCGCTCGTCGTGGCCGAGCCGGGCGGCGGCGAGCCGGGTTTTCGACAGCACGGCGTAGTAGACGATGCTGAAGGCCAATCCCGTGATGGCGGCGGCGAGGATCGCAAGCGGGCCGATCTGGACGATCTCCATGGAAGCTTCCCTCTCGGCGGCTGTCGGCGAGCGACGGCGCGGGTTTCGGGCCGGGACGGGGCGTCGGCCGGAAGGGGGCTGCGAAAATATCGCTGCAACCATCCCGGAGCGATGCCGTTGGCCGTGTATGAACGCAACGGCAAGCAAGGAGGTTGCTATGACCATCAGGAACACGACGGCCTTGACCACCACGGCGATCGCGGCGGCCCTGGCGGGCGTCCTGATCGCCGCCCCGGCCGCCGCCCAGAGCGGCTCGACGAGCCAGTCCGCCACCGGCCAGTCCGCCACCGGCCAGTCCGCCACCGGCCAGTCCGCCACCGGCCAGTCCGCCACCGGCCAGGCGGCGGGCCAGACCGGCAACCAGGAAATGTCCGAGACCGCGCAGCGCTGCCTCGAGGACCTGCGGCAGGTCGACCAGCGCCTGGCAGAGAGCGGCTACGGTCGCGTCGGCCCCGAGGGCTACGGTACCTACGGCGGCGCCTACCGCGAGCGGCCCGCCGGCACGGCCGCAGGCGATGCGGCCGGCACGGCGTCCATGGGCGGCCTGACCTCGCCGCGCCAGGACATGCAGACCCTGCTGCGCGCCGGCTACATCATGGCCATCACCGGCCACGGCGAGGGCTGCCAGACCGTCGTCCAGACCGCGCAGGACATGGGCGACCGCTATACCCGGGCGCTCGAGGAGGGCGACCGCCAGGAGGCTCTGCGCCAGTGGCGCAACGAGTACCTCGGCTCTGCCATCGGCGTCGCCGAGCTCGACCGGCCGATGCGTATCGACGAGATCATCGGCGCGGACGTCCGCAACCTGCAGGACGAGCGCCTCGGCGAGATCGAGGACGTCGTGCTCGGCGCCAACGGCGAGATCGACTACGTGCTGCTGGAGCGGGGCGGGTTCCTCGGCCTCGGCACCGAGGAGGTCGCGGTGCGCTGGCAGGACCTGAAGGTCACGCCCTCGCCCTACCGCGACACCCTGATCCTCGACGTCCGCGAGGACGTTCTCGAGAACGCCCCGACCGTGGACGACGAGACGCGTCTCGGCCTCGGCCAGGACGAGCAGCACCGCCGCGACATCGACGGATTCTGGGAGCAGACGTTCGGCGAGAAGCGCGGCTGACGCCGGCTCGGCCCTTCCAGGGCCTTTGCGGAAAGGACGCCGCCCCGGAGACCTCCGGGGCGGCGTTTTGCCTTTCCGGCACGCCGGAGCTCGTCGCAGGGGCCGGCCTGGATCCCGGATCGCAAGGCTCGCCAACCGGAAGCCTGGCGGCTTCCGGGGCTCGCCTAGCGTCCGGGATGACGGGGAACGGTCCCTCCTCTCGTCATCCCGGACGCGCAGGCTCGCCCGAGAGCCGGAGGCGATCGGGATGCGAGCCTCGCGATCCGGGATCCAGGGGCACGGCCCGATCCGGTCCGGACGAGGCGCTTCAGTCGCCCTCGAAGCGTTGCAGCTGGCGGCGGTCGCGCTTGGTCGGGCGGCCGGCGCCCGGTTCCCGGCGCGGCACGGCGCCCGGCTGCCGGTCGGTCGGCTTGGCCGCGCCCGGCACCGGCGCCTGGCTCTCGGGCGGGCTGAGGTCCTCGTAGAGGCCGCGCGCCTCCTCGGCGGGGCCGCGGCGCCGCCCCAAATCCTCGACCCGCACGACGCGGACGTAGGGCCCGAGCGGGAAGGTCAGGACGTCGCCGACGCGCAGCTTGTAGTGCGGCTTGCCGACGATGGTGCCGGAGACGCGCAGGCGGCCGCTCTCGCAGAGCGCGGCGGCCACCTGCCGCGACTTGCAGAAGCGCGCGAAGAACAACCACTTGTCGAGGCGCAGGAAATCGTCCCTCGGATCCGCCATGCTCGGGCCTCCGCTAGACCGTGGATCCGGTCCGCCTTCATAGAGATAGAGCAGACAGTGACCCTATGGGATCGCTCGTCGAGTCAAAAGGCCATGGTGGATACGAAACCTGCGTGCCGCCTCCCCCCGTTCAGTTGCGCCAGCCGATCTGCGAGACGCAGGCCCAGTCCTCGACACTGTTTTTAGACCCGACCCACCGCACCGAATAGGCACCGGTGGAATCCTTGCCGGAATCCCAGTTGTAGCTGCGCCCGGGCAGAATCCCCGACTGGCCGCATGTCGCGTCTCTGCCCGCGCGCTCGTTGCACATGCTGACGACGATGCGATTGCTGCAGATGTTCTTGTGGGTGACGATGAAGCGGTCGCCGCTGCGCCGGGGGCTCGACGCCACGCAGGTCGTGTTTGGCGGGTCGGGCATGCCCCAGCAGCCTTCGCGGACGCTGCGCGAGGCTGGGTTGGTGCCGCCGCCCGAGGATGGGCTGGAGCGGGAGGTGCTGGGCGGCGGCGAATAGGTCGGGGCGGCGGGCCGCGTCGCACGCTGCAGGTCTGCCAGAACACGCTCCTGCTCGGCCCGCAGCCGGGCCTGGCGTTCGCGCTCCTGGCGTTCGCGATCTAGGCGCGCCTGGTCCTGTTGCTGCCAGTGGGCCATCTCCTGCCGGCGGCGTTCGCGTTCCTGGGAGAGACGCTGCGCGGCCTGCTGGCGCTGGATCTGCTGCTGCTGGATCTGGCGCTGCTGGATCTCTTGCTGAAACAAGCGCTCGATGCCCTGAATCGTGTTCAACACCTGCTGGCGGCTCTCCTCGGCCTCCAGCTCGGCCATTTCCCACTCCCATTCCTCCTGCAGGCGACGTTCCTCCTCTTCCTGTTCCCAGCGACGCCGCTCCTCGGCTTCCTCCCATTCCCGCTGTAGCCGGCGCTCCTCGGCCTCGCGGTGCTGGCGCTCCTGTTCCTCGGCGCGCCGGCGTGCCTCCTCGGCCTCGCGCCGGCGCTTTTCCTCCTGGGCGCGCTCGATCTGGCCCGACTGGCTGGCCTGCGCGAACAGCGAGCCGCCGGCGGCCGGCGGCGGGCTGTCTCCTCCGCCACCGCTCCCGCCGCCCAGCGAACGGGAGAACAGAGACGTGCCGCCGGACGCCGCTGGCGCCGGTTCGCCCAGAGCCTCGGCAAACTTCGACCGGCGGCCGGGCGTGGCGATGTTGGCCGGCTCGTCGAGCAGGTAGGCCGCCATCCAGCCGTGCACCGTCTTGTCGGCGTTGGACACGCGGACCCAGCCGTGCTCGTTCGTCTCGCCATGGACCCAGACCTGCCGTCCGCGCTCCAGCGTCACCAGCCGCTCGGCGTTCAGCGACGGCTCGGCACGGATGTTGGCGTTGACCGGCAGGCTGCGGGCGACCGGCTCGGCTTCATTCGCCGCCGCGGGCGGCAAGCAGACGGCCGACAGCGCCAGCAAGGCCGCCACGATCATGGCATTGATGCGCATCTTCGCCTCCTATCGCCCGTCCGGCCGGACGCGCACGCCGGCGCCCGAAAGCGTCGTGACCACGATCGTATCGTCCTCGAGCACCACGAGGTCGTTCCAGAAGGTCGAGACCGCGTATGTGCCGTTGTCGGCCTGTTCGGCGTACGGCGGATAGATGGGGAAGCTATGGGGAACGCCGGGATATGGCCGATTGTGGCGCAGCCGCACCGCCCAGAGCGGCTCGTCGTCGCCCTTCGGGTCGAGCCCGAGCAGAAAACCGACATCGCGGAACTCGCCGGCGGCTGCGCCCTCGGGGGCGACCTCCACGCCGATCAAGCCGCCGTCGGGTGCCCGCATGTCGAGGTTCTCATCGGCAATCAAGAGGTTCACGAGGGCGACCACGGTCCCGTCGGCAAGCCGTTCTGCGGCCTGCACGGAGTAGAAGCTGCCGCTCTGGTCACCGAGCAGGCGTGTGCGCGCGCCGAAGGTTCCGATCCTGTACCAGCTGTCGTCACTGTACACCCAGTCAACGATGCGCGTTTCTTGCGACGCGTTTTCGACACGGATCTGGCCGTCGCGCGCATCGACGATTCGGCCGTCATTCTGCCAGACCCAGCCGCCCGTGCCCTCGACCGGGCGCAGGCGCGGTCTCACCTCGACCGCGGGCCAGGGCACCTTCGCGCCGTTGCCCGGTACGCGGTGCGTGGAAAGCAGGCTGCCATCCGCGTCGAACAGGCGGTAGAAGAAGGTGCCGCGATCGGCCGCCATGCCACGCCTTACGCCGTCCTGTCGTTCCCAGCGTACTCCGCGCCCCACCGTGAGCAGCGAGCCGTCCGGCAGGCCGGCGCAGTCGATCAAGCCGTTGTCGTACCAAGTGTCGACCCGCTCCGCCGGCTCGTCGGGATGGTCCATCGGCATGGCGCGCACGAAGGGATCTTCCAGCGCGCCGTCGGCCTTCACGCGGGTCCAGAAACCGAGCTGGGTATGGGAATCCCAGAAGACGCCGAAATCGATATTGGCGCAGATTCGGCCACCCTCGCCGTCCGCGTCCGGGACGTAGGCGACGATCTCGCTGCTCCATGAATCGCGCTGGCCCGAGACGGGTGTCGGGCTCGGCGGCCAGGTCCCGCCGATATGGGCACGCGCGATCTCCACCGGACCGCGAGCTTCGCGTCTCAGCCAATGGAACGATGGGCGGGTCGTGTCGCGTCGGATCTCGACCTCGACGGGTTTGGCGAGGCCGCTGCGTTGCAGCGTCAGCCGGGCGGTCGGCCCGGCATTCTGTATCAGTTCGTAGACGTTCTCCTGCGCGCCGATCGCGCGGCCGTCGACATGGGTGACGAGGTCGCCGACCTGCGGCCGGGCCGAAGGATCCTCGCCAACCGTCCCCCAGCCGCCGGGGCCGTAGCCCTGGACCCGGCCCGGGCCCACGGTCGGGGAGATGCCGACGGTGACCCCCGACGGGCTCGTCTGCTTCGGCAGTTCATAGAAGACGGCCGTCTGCGTCCAGTCGTAGACCCTGGTCCACAGGGTCCTCCCGGCCGCATCGCGGCGTTCCAGCATCGCCTGCGGAAAGCGTGGGTCGGAGAGGCCGGGCAGCGCGTTGCGCGTCTGGCCCTCCGGCTTGTGGCCGAAGGTCATCCAGCCGCCGTCCGGCATAGGCTCCTGGCCGCGGTGCAGTTCGGACGTGAAGAAGCCGTAGCTCGGGAAGGTGCGGTAGTTCGTCCATTGGGACGGCGGCGGCAGTGGTGTCAGCGCGACGGCGCTTTGCCCGCGCTCCAGCGCGCGCAGCAGGACGTCCATGCCGGCCACGCGGGCCTCGGCCCTCTTCGCGCTCGGCTCGACGCGGGACAGGAGAGCGAGCGCCTCCGTATAGCGTGGATGGTTGCGCCCCGCCCGCTGGATGAAATCGGCGATGGCGTCGCGCGCGGCGAGGTCGTCGCCCCCCGCTTCATGTGCGACCGCCTCGTAGAAGCGCATGTCGGCGTCGGGACGGCCGCCGGCGCGCCGGAACTCGGCGAGATGGGTCAGGTAGGCGACATAGTCCTCGGCCTTGACCGCCTCGACCATGCGCAGCTGGATCATGTCCTGCTGCACCTGCGGCGAGACCTGCGCGGCCACCGGCAGCCCGCACGCCAGAACCGCTGCGATGACCGCTCCCGCGGCCGTCGTTCGCCAGATTGCCATTGTCGTCTCCCCCCGCCCCGAACGTCACTCGTGCGACCCTACAGGGTCATAACATTCGCCCGCGTCGATTCTCGTCTTGAACGCCATTCGGCGCAGGATCCGTCGCAAGACCATCGCAATCGTCACCCGATCGGGTGATCCATGCGGCCGAAAGGGAATGTCTGGGCGGCGTATGCAAGGCAGGGGACCCATCACCCCGCCGCGCTCATCGGCCCTTCCTGGCCTTGAGCCCGGCCAGGGCGGCGAAGGGCGAGACCACCTCGGCCTTGCGCGGCCCGGCCTTGGGACGCTTGTCGCGCTTCGGCTTCGGGGCCCATAGGCGCTCATCCCCCGCTTGGCCGGCGGGCCCTGGACGGAAGCCGAGCGCGCCGAGCGCGACCGGCAACTGCTCGAGGGTCAGGCCGCAGGTCTCGGCGAGACGTCCGTCGGCGGCGACCGGCGCCGCCTTGTGCGCCGCCACCGCCAGCCGCTCCAGCGCCTCGAGGCGCACCGCCAGGCGCGGCCGGTCCGGCCGGCCGCAGAGCCGGAAGCCCAGCGCCAGGGCCGTCGCTTCGTCCCAGCCCTCGGGCGCGGGCAGGGCGATGCGGTCGCTCGGCGGCGGCAAGACCTCGCGCTCGCGGAACACCGACCAGAGCTGCGCCTTGAAGCGCTGCTGCGGCGGCGTCTGCACGCCCGGCACGAAGACGCTGGCGGCGCCCAGGCGCACGCCCAGGCCCTGCAGGGCCTTGCGGTCGGCGCGCTCCAGCACCGCCGCCTGGGCCGCGACCCGGCCGCGCGGCAGGGCGCCCATGGCCTCGGCGAGCTGGAAGGCGAGGCCGCGCGCGGCGCCGGCCAGCGCCGCCTGCTCCAGGTCGTAGAGCAGGCCGAGGCGGTTGCGCAGGTGGCGGTTCAGCCAGTTCTGCAGGCGCAGCCGGACGCGCTCGCGCGCGCGTCCGTCGAGGAACTCGCTCTCGTGGACCCGGACGCGCGGGCGCAGCGGGCTGTCGCCGCGGGCCAGGCGGCCGACCTCGGCGCCGCGCCAGGAGACGGCGCCGTCGTGCTCGAGCCGGAAGCAGCCGTCGTCGTCGGCCTCCAGGCGGTTGGTGCGGCGGGGCATCTCCTCCTGCAGGGCGCGCCGCGTCGCGGTCATCACCGCCGGCGCGTCGTGCTTCTCGATCGTGCGGTCGAGCTGGAAGCGGAAGCCCTCGAGCCGGCCGACGTGCTCGCCCTCGACCAGCACCTCGCCGGTCCGGCGGACTGCGGCGACCAGCGCCTCGCCGGAGCGCAGGCGCCGGGACAGGGTCGCCGTGCGGCGGTCGACGAAGCGCTGGGTCAGGCGTTCGTGCAGCGCGTCGGACAGCCGGTCCTCGAGGCGCCGCGCGCGCTCCTGCCAGTGGCCGGCGTCCTCCAGCCAGTCGACCCGGTGGGTGACGAAGGTCCAGGTGCGGATGTGGGCGATGCGCGCGACCAAAGCGTCGATGTCGCCGTCGACCCGGTCGATGCGCTGGATCTGCTGCGCCACCCAGTCCTCCGGCAGGCGCCCGGCCGGCGCCGAGAGATGCCGGAAGACCTGGCCGAGCAGGCGCGAGTGCTGCTCCGAGAGGGTCTTGCGGAAGTCCGGGACCTGGCAGACTTCCCAGAGCAGGGCGACGGCGCCGCGGTGGCCGGCGAGCTCGCGGATCTCCGGGTCGCGCAGCAGCGCGGCCAGGGCCTGCTGGTCCTCGGGCGGCCGCACCCGGATCAGCTCGCGCCGCTCGGGCCGGGCCTCCAGGCTCGCCAGCAGCGCCTCGGGCGAGGCGAAGTCGAGCTCGCGGCTGCGCCAGAACAACTGGGTCAGCGGCTCGAAGGCATGGGCCTCGACCGCCTCGACCGTCTCCGGGTCCATCGCTCCCAGCTCGGCGGTCGTGCCGAAGGTGCCGTCGGTCATGTGGCGGCCGGCGCGCCCGGCGATCTGGGCTATTTCCGGCGGCCGCAGACGTCGGTGGGCGTGGCCGTCGAACTTGTTGAGCCGCGCGAAGGCGACGTGGTCGAGGCCCAGGTTGAGGCCCATGCCGATGGCGTCGGTGGCGACCAGGTAGTCGACCTCGCCGCTCTCGAACATCTCGACCTGGGCGTTGCGGGTGCGCGGCGAGAGCGCGCCGAGGACCACCGCCGTACCGCCGCGCTGGCGGCGGATCAGCTCGGCCAGGCCGTAGACCTCGGCGGCCGAGAAGGCGACGACCGCCGAGCGCGGCGGCAGCCGGGTCAGCTTGCGCGCGCCGGCGTAGCTCAGGGTCGAGAAGCGCGGGCGCGAGACCACGGTCGCCTCCGGCACCAGGCGCTTGAGCAGCGGCTGCACGGTGTCGGAGCCGAGGAACATGGTCTCCTCGAAGCCGCGGCTGTGCAGCAGCCGGTCGGTGAAGACGTGGCCGCGCTCGGGATCGGCGGCGAGCTGAACCTCGTCGACCGCCAGGAAGGCGCTCGGCTTGTCGAGCGGCATGGATTCCACGGTGCACAGGAAGTAGCGCGCGCGCGGCGGGACGATCTTCTCCTCGCCGGTCAGCAGCGCGACCTGCGCCGCCCCCTTCAGCCGCACCACCTTGTCGTAGTTCTCGCGGGCCAGCAGGCGCAGGGGAAAGCCCATGACGCCGCTGGCATGGCCGAGCATGCGGTCGATCGCCAGATGGGTCTTGCCGGTGTTGGTCGGGCCCAGGACGGCCGTCACCTGCCGGTCACGCCGCGTCATCATGCCCCCGAAGATCGTCGCGGCCCTGGAGTCTGGCAAGGCCGGCGGCGGCCGCCGCGCCCTTGTGTCGCTGACGGGCAAGCCTCATATCTGGGCAGCCGCGCCGCAAAGTCTTTTGCGGCCAATCACTTCGCGGCATTCTCTTGGGCGACAATCTTTTGGGACAGGGTACAGGATCGATGACGAAAGCGATGACGGAGGAGACGCTTACTTTCCAGGCCGAGGTTTCGCGGCTGCTCGACATCGTCGCCAACGCGCTCTACTCGCACGACGAGGTGTTCCTCCGCGAGCTGGTGTCCAACGCCTCGGACGCCTGCGACCGCCTGCGCTATGCCGCGATCGCCGAGCCGGCGCTGACCGAGGGCGACCAGGAGCTGCGCATCGAGCTGGCGCCCGACAAGGAGGCCGGCACGCTCGGCGTCGCCGACAATGGCATCGGCATGAACCGCGACGAGCTGATCGAGAACCTCGGCACGATCGCCCGCTCGGGCACCGCCGCCTTCGTCCAGGCGCTCGGCGATAAGAAGGGCGCGGTCGACCAGATCGGCCAGTTCGGGGTCGGCTTCTACGCCGCCTTCATGGTCGCCTCGAAGGTCGAGGTCTTCACCCGCAAGGCCGGAGAGGAGCAGGGCTGGCACTGGGTCTCCGACGGCAAGGGCAGCTTCACGGTCGGCGAGGCCGCGGAGGCGCCGGGGCGCGGCACGCGCATCGTCCTGCACCTCAAGGACGACAAGAAGGAGTACCTGGAGCCGCACCGCCTGCGCCACGTCGTGCGGACCTACTCCGACCACATCGCCGTGCCGGTGCGCCTGGTGCTGCCGGACAAGGAGCCCGAGGCCCTCAACTCGGCCGGCGCGCTCTGGACCCGCCCGAAGGGCGAGATCACCGACGAGCAGTACGCCGAGTTCTACCACCACGTCGCCCACGCCGCCGACGACCCCTGGGCGCGCCTGCACTTCAAGGCCGAGGGCACCATCGAGTACACCGGCCTGCTGTTCGTGCCGGGCAGCCGCCCCTTCGACCTCTTCGACCCGCAGCGCAAGTCGCGGGTCAAGCTCTACGTCAAGCGCGTCTTCATCACCGACGACTGCGAGGCGCTGCTGCCCTCCTACCTGCGCTTCCTGCGCGGCATCGTCGATTCCGAGGACCTGCCGCTCAACATCAGCCGCGAGATGTTCCAGCACCACCCGGTGCTGAACAAGATCCGCCAGGCCCTGACCAAGCGCGTGCTCTCGGAGCTCGAGAGCCGGGCCGAGGCCGAGTCCCCCGAGGAGCGCGACGGCTATGCCGGCTTCTGGGAGAACTTCGGCGCGGTGCTCAAGGAAGGCCTCTACGAGGAGACCGGCCAGCAGGAGACGCTGCTCAAGCTCGCGCGCTTCCGCTCGACCGCCGCCGAGGCCGAAGGCGGCTGGGTCAGCCTCGCCGACTACGTGGCGCGCATGAAGCCCGGCCAGAAGTCGATCTACACCATTGCCGGCGACGACCCGGAGAAGCTGAAGCGCAGCCCGCAGCTCGAGGGTTTCCGCGCCAAGGGCGTCGAGGTGCTGCTGCTGACCGATCCGGTCGACGAGTTCTGGCCGAACGCCGTCGGCGCCTTCGAGGGCAAGCCCTTCCGCTCGGTGACGCGCGGTGGCGCCGAGCTCGACGAGATCGAGGCGGAGGCCAAGGAGGGCGAGGACAAGCCCGCCGAGGACGCCGAGGTCGGGCCCGACACGGCGACCCTGCTGGCCTTCCTCAAGCAGACGCTGGCGGGCAAGGTCAAGGACGTCCGCCTGTCGCAGCGCCTGACCGAGAGCGCGGTCTGCCTGGTCGCCGAGGAGGGCGACATGGACCTGCACCTGGCCAAGCTCCTGAAGCAGCACCAGCAGCTCGACGAGATCGCGCCGCGGGTCCTGGAGATCAACGCCGGCCACCCGCTGATCAAGCAGCTGACCGGCCGCCTGGCGGCCGGCAGCGGCGACGCCGGGGCCGGGGACGGAGACGGAGACGGGGACGGGGCCGGGGAGGGGGCGGCCGAAGCGCTCGAGCCCTACGCCTTCCTGCTGCTCGACCAGGCTCGCATCCTCGAGGGCGAGGCGCCGCTCGACCCCAGCGCCTTCGCCCAGCGCATGAGCGACCTGGCCGCCCGCACCCTGGCGTAGGTTCCGCCTCCAAGCGTCATCCTGGGCGCTAGGCGAGCCCGAAAGCCTTGGCTTTCGGCCTTGCGACCCGGGATCCAGGGGCAAGGGCGGCTCGGCCCGAGGTTCGTGCACCTCGCGCTTCGTGGTTCGACAAGCTCACCATGAAGCGCGACCTTTACGTCGGCCATCCTCCGCGAGCGCCGAAGGAGAGGGAGCCGCCGCACCGGCGCCCCCGTCGCTTCATGGTGAGCTTGTCGAACCATGCAAGCGCGCCGCCGCCTCCGCCCGCGACACCACGGCGGCAGACCTACAGCAGTTCCAGCCCCGGCAGTCGAGACCGCCGGGCCTGACCCTTATCCCGGGCGCCTTGCGACCCGGGATCCAGGGGCAAGGGCGGCTCGGCCCGAGGTTCGTGCACCTCGCGCTTCGTGGTTCGACAAGCTCACCATGAAGCGCGACCTTTACGTCGGCCATCCTCCGCGAGCGCCGAAGGAGAGGGAGCCGCCGCACCGGCGTCCCCGTCGCTTCATGGTGAGCTTGTCGAACCATGCAAGCGCGCCGCCGCCGCCAGCGACTCCAAGCGCAGCAGGGCCTACAGCAGCTTCGGCTCCGGCAGGCCGGCGCTGCGGCAGGCGGCGGTCAGGGTGTTGGCGAGCAGGCAGGCGATGGTCATGGGGCCGACGCCGCCGGGGACCGGCGTGATCGCGCCGGCCACGGCGCGGGCCTCCGCGAAGGCGACGTCGCCGACCAGGCGGGTCTTGCCGCCCTCGCCGGGCACCCGGTTGATGCCGACGTCGATGACCGTGGCGCCGGGACGGATCCAGTCGCCGCGCACCATCTCGGGCCGGCCGACGGCGGCGACCAGGATGTCGGCGCGCCGGCAGACCGCCGGCAGGTCACGGGTCCTGGAGTGGGCGATGGTGACGGTGCAGCTCTCGCCCAGCAGCAGCTGGGCCATCGGCTTGCCGACGATGTTCGAGCGGCCGACGACCACGGCCTCCAGGCCGCCGAGGTCGCCCAGGGTGTCGCGCAGCAGCAGCAGGCAGCCGAGCGGCGTGCAGGGCACCAGGGCCTTCTGGCCGGTGGCGAGGCGGCCGGCGTTGATGACGTGGAAGCCGTCGACGTCCTTGGCCGGGTCGATCGCCGAGAGCACCGCCGCCGGCTCGATCTGCGCCGGCAGCGGCAGCTGCACCAGGATGCCGTGGACAGCGGGATCGGCGTTGAGCTCGCCGACCAGCCGGAGCAGCGCCTCCTGGGAGGTCGTGGCCTCGAGCCGGTGCTCGAAGGAGGCCATGCCCGCCTCCTGGGTCTGCTTGCCCTTGCTGTGCACGTAGACCTGGCTGGCCGGATCCTCGCCGACCAGCACCACGGCGAGGCCGGGAGTCAGGCCGTGCCCCGCCTTGAGCGCCGCGACGCTCTCGCCGACGCGCCCGCGCAAGGTCGCCGCGAAGCCCTTGCCGTCGATGATCCTCGCCTCGCCCATGCCGTCGCTCTCCCTCGTGATTGTCGGGCCGCCCCGTCGGACCCCGCGCCCTCTTAGGCGGCGCGGCGGCGGGCGGCCAGCCGGAATCCGTCCCGCCCTGGCTCCGCCGCGACCTCAGGGCCCGGCGACGAGGGAACCGAGGCGCTCGGCCAGGGTCGCCGGGTCGCCCTCGATCCGCAGGGTCTTGTCGCGTGCCGTCTCGCCGCGCAGCAGGACGAGGTCGCGCTTCGGCAGCCGCAGCGCGCGGGCGAGCAGGGCGATGACGGCGGCGTTGGCCTTGCCGTCCTCGGGTGGCGCCGTGACCTTGACCTTGAGGCGGGTGCGCCCGTCGTCGCGGGTCTCCAGGCGGCCGAGGCCGGCCGCGCGCGCGCCGGGCTGGACCCTGAGGTCGAGCTCCAGGCCCCCGGCGACCGCCCGCCAGGCCGGAGCGGAGGGCGCGGCGGAGCCGCTCAGCTCAGCCCGCTCAGCTCAGCAGGGCGGGCGCGATGTCGCGCACCAGCAGGTCCTGCAGGAAGATCAGCAGCAGGATCAGGACCATCGGCGACAGGTCGATGCCGCCCAGCGTCGGCAGGATGCGCCGGATCGGGCGCAGCGCCGGCTCGGTGATCCGGTAGAGGAAGTCGCCGACCATGTAGACGAAGCGGTTCGAGGTGTTGAGGACGTTGAAGGCGACCAGCCAGCTGAGGATCGCCGAGGCGATCAGCAGCCAGATGTAGATCGAGATCACGGTGCTGATCAGGTTCAGGATGGCAATCACGCGGCAGCTCCCGGGTCGCTCGGCGCATCAGGGCCCTCCCTATAGCGGTCGGGCGCGGGCCGCGGCAAGGCCGGCGCACCGCGCCCGACGCCTGGGAGCGGGCGGCGCGGCGGTCGAATCGGGGTCTGCCGGAGAGCTCGTAGGGCGGCCCCGTTGCAGCTTGACAGGGCAGGGCGGCCTTCCCATTATCCGCGCTCTCGCGCCGCCGGGGTCACCGTGGCGGCGCCCGATCCCAACGAAGATTCCCAGTGTGGGGCCGTAGCTCAGTTGGGAGAGCGCAGCAATCGCACTGCTGAGGTCGTCGGTTCGATCCCGTCCGGCTCCACCACCC